>NZ_JBYCLG010000340.1:0-6287 GCF_057473785.1 Mycobacterium sp. TH-M103 | reverse complement strand
GCAATCGGGCTCAGCGCGGCGACGATGCGGCCCGCGTGGCGGGGCGAGGAGGAGCTGCGCAATCGGGCTCAGCGCGGAACCTCGAAACCGACCAGCGCGGCGGCGCCCGGCTCCAGGTCCTCCCACCCGCAGGGTACGGCGAGCACGGCGATCGCCGACGTCGGGAACTTCGCTGCGATCCGCTCGGCGACGGTGCCGTCGGCACCGGCCAGCACGAGTGCCAGGCCGGACATCGTCGGCTCGTGGCCGACCACGAGCAGGGTCTTGACCTCGTCGCCCACCGTGTTGATCTCCTCGATGACGGTGCCGGGGGCGGCGCCGTAGAGGCGTTCGGCGTAACGCGTCGGGGCATTTATTCCGGTGCGTGCCAGGGTTTGCCGCGTGCGGGTCGACGTCGAGCACAGCACGGCGTCGACGGTGGTCACGTTGGCGCGCAGCCAATCACCGGCCAGTCCCGCCTCCCGGATGCCGCGCGGTGCCAGCGGCCGGTCGTGGTCGGCGACTCCGTCGGGGTAGTCGGATTTCGCGTGCCGCAGCAGCAGCAGGGTGCGAAGTACATTCACGCGACACACGCTACGCAACCCGGGACTGTCGACCGTGGGCACAGGGGGCGATCGGAGCGGCAGTTGGCGCTGCACCTCGCGGACAGGCTGCGGTCTGCGGACCTTGGCGCGAGCGGCGGCCGACCCGGTCTTCCCGCCGTATCGGCGCGCAATTATCCCAGCTTTTGCCGGCGTGGGCTTGGTGGTGGCCGGGATTCATAGGTTTCTCAAAGGCCGTTACCTCGGTTTCTCGTATCGGTAGTCCGGCCGGTTATGTCTTTCCTATGTGTTCGACCTCTGCGGTTGAACGTGGTGCGAACTTCAAAAATACTTGGGCACAGGTCCATTGGCTTGAGATAGTCGGACTTTTCTGAGGTAAGACACTCCGAAAGCATCGGTGCACTTCGTTTTTGCCGGTCGAGACTGGGAGTCCGCTTCGGAGAATGACGTCAGTGCCCTCGAGCTGGCCGCGGGGGCAACGACGCCTCCCGACTTAATGCGCTAGAAGATGCGTACAGCTTCGAACGGCGAAGTGGGCGAATAGCGTTCGGCATGCTGCTGGGTTGGTGGCAGGGCGGCGTTCGACGTCATCCCAGTGCTTCTGCCGGGCGGTTCCGGGTGGGCCGAACCTCGGATAGCGCGTGGGAGGCGTGGTGGATGATTGGTGAAAGCTGTTTCCGCAGAAGATATCCGGCACCAGGGCCTGCCGCCGGAGACGCGGTGATCAGGGCGCGGATCGATTTCGGTGTTAGACGGCGAACCTAACCGTGATACCATACCGGGGTATGGCTATATACCCAATGGGGGTATATGCACGGATGCGGCGGAGGGCGGCGGAAGGGGGCAGGCTGTGAAAGGCGATAATGCCGGCCAACGAGGATGGCTGCGAAGGAGTTGCGTCGGGGCGGCGACCGCGGCGATTCTGGTGGGCTTTGGGTGCGTTGCGCCGGGCTCCTCACCACGGGCTGTATCCGCTGTCGGACCCCCGGTGGGGGTGGCGGATCAGTACGGCAGCCCGAAAACGGCGGGTGCCGAACGTGGAGCCAGGCCAACGCGCTTTGACGCGGCGGGAGACAGCGATACCCCGGGCGTCACGGTCCGCGCCCGGCGGGGTGGGGATGGATCATTCGTATCAGCGCCTGCTGTCGGGGCCGGCGGGCCGGCTTTCGCGACTACGGTCCTGCGTGACGACCCGCGGGGCGCCGGTCTTTATGCGCAATCCGATCGTCTGTGCACCCGCATCGTTCCGCGCGTTTTCATCGTTCCGCGGAAGGGCGGATTCGGCGTCGTGCCGTCGCGGTCACGGATAACAGTCAGGTGTCCGCTCGATAGCGGGGGTGCTCCTGCGGGCACCGGACAGTTGCCCTGACGACACCGGGTCTGTTCGGAGGCCGTGGGGAGCGCTGAACGAGTCCTTCGGGCCGTGCGCCGGCTTGACGTGGAAGTCCACGCGGGAGCCCGATGGCAGCTGGTCGTATTCCAGTGAGGCTGTGATCACACGGTCATTCCGTGGGATCCCGGCTTCTCCGCGACCTGCCGGGCGGGATTCCCGTTCTTGTCGGTGGCCCGATTTAAGCTCGCGGTGCCCTGACAGCCACGATCCGAGAGGGGGTCGCCGGTATGCGATTCCTGCACACCGCCGACTGGCAGCTGGGCATGACCCGGCACTTTCTCGCCGGTGACGCCCAGCCGCGGTATTCGGCCGCGCGCCGCGACGCGGTGGCCGGCCTGGGCGCATTGGCGGCCGAGGTCGGCGCCGAGTTCGTCGTGGTGGCCGGTGACGTCTTCGAACACAACCAGCTCGCCCCCCAGGTGGTGAGCCAGTCGCTGGAAGCCATGCGCGCCATCGGAATCCCCGTCTACCTGCTGCCGGGCAACCACGATCCGCTGGACGCCTCGTCGGTCTACACCAGCGTGCTGTTCACCTCGGAATGCCCGGGCAACGTCAGGGTGCTCGACCGGGCAGGGGTGCACCAGGTCCGGCCCGGGCTGGAGATCGTGGCCGCGCCCTGGCGCTCGAAGGTCCCGACGACCGACCTGGTCGCCGACGTCCTGGACGGTCTGTCCCCGGGCACGACCACCCGGATCCTGCTAGCCCACGGTGGTGTCGACGAACTCGACCCCGATCCCGGCAAACCCTCGCTGATCCGGCTCGCCGGGCTCGAGGACGCGCTGGACCGGGGCGTCGTGCACTACGCGGCGCTGGGGGACAAGCATTCGCTGACCCGGGTTGGCGCCGGCGGCCGGGTCTGGTACTCCGGTTCCCCGGAGGTCACCAACTTCGACGACGTCGAATCCGACCCGGGGCATGTCCTGGTCGTCGACATCGACGACACATCGGGCGCCGTCTCGGTGACACCCCGAAACGTCGGTCGCTGGCGGTTCGTCACGCTGCGTCGCCAGGTCGACAACAGCCGCGACATCGCCGATCTCGACCTCAACCTCGACCTGATGCCGGCGAAGGACCGGACGGTGGTACGGCTGGCGCTGGCCGGTTCGCTGACCGTCACCGACCGCGCCGCGCTGGACGCGTGCCTGGACAAATACGCGCGGTTGTTCGCCTGGCTCGGGCTGTGGGACCGGCACACCGACCTGGCCGTGATCCCCGCCGATGGCGAGTTCACCGATCTGGGCATCGGCGGGTTCGCCGCCGCGGCCGTCGAGGAACTCGTGGCGACCGCGCGCGAGGGCGACACCGACACCGCCGTCGACGCCCAGGCGGCGCTGGCGCTGTTGCTGAGGCTGGTCGACCGGGGGGCGGCATGAAGCTGCACCGGCTGGTCCTGACGAACTACCGCGGCATCGCGCACCGGGACATCGCGTTTCCCGACCACGGTGTGGTCGTGGTGTGTGGCGCCAACGAGATTGGCAAGTCGTCGATGATCGAGGCGCTGGACCTGCTGCTGGAATGCCGGGACCGTTCGACGAAAAAGGAAGTCAAGCAGGTCAAGCCCACCAACAGCGACGTCGGCTCGGAGGTCAGCGCCGAGATCAGCTGCGGGCCTTATCGTTTCGTCTACCGCAAGCGGTTTCACAAGAAGTGCGAGACGGAGCTGGCGGTGCTGACGCCGCGCCGCGAGCAGCTGACCGGCGACGAAGCCCACGAGCGCGTCACGGCGATGCTGGCCGAGACGGTGGACGCCGATCTGTGGCGTGCCCAGCGGGTGCTGCAGAGCGCGTCGACCGCCGCGGTGAATCTGTCGGGCTGCGATGCGCTGTCGCGGGCGCTGGACGTCGCTGCCGCGCATTCGGGCGCCGACGCGGCGCTGTCGGGGACCGAGCCGCTCCTGGTCGAAAGGATCGACACCGAGTACGGCCGCTACTTCACCCCGACCGGGCGCCCCACCGGGGAGTGGGCCACCGCGATCTCCCGGCGGGACAAGGCCGAGGCCGCGGTCGCCGAATGCGCGGCGGCCGTCGCCGAGGTCGACGAGCGGGTGCGCCGCCACGCCGACCTGACCGAGCAGGTGGCCGAGTTGTCCCAGGAGCGGATGGCCGCCGGGCGGCGCCTGGCGGCCGCCCGGGACGCCGCCGACAGGGTAGCCGAACTCACCGGCCAGGCGCGCGAAGCCGGGCTGGTCGCGGCCGCGGCGGGCGCGACGCGCGACGCCGCGGCCGCCGCCCACGAGGGCCGCGTGCGGCTGCTCAGCGAAATCGCTTCTCGCACAGCAACTGTTAGCGCCGCCGAGGCGGCGGCGCGGGAGGCCGCCGAGGCGCAGGCGGTGGCGCGGGAGGCCGCCGGGGCGGCCGACGCCGCGGCCGAAGCCGCGACGCAATCCCTGCTGGACCTGCAACGCCGCGTCGACGCCGCCCGGCGCACGGTGGCGGGCCTCGCCGAGCGCGAGGAGGCCGACCGCCTGCGGGCCCGGCTGGCCAAGATCGAGGCCCTTCAGGCCGACCGCGACCGGACCTGCGCGCAACTGTCTGCGGTCGCGGTCACCGAGCAGGTGCTCGGACGGATCGAGGATGCCGCGGCCGCGGTCGATCGCATCGGTGCGCAGCTGACGCTGATCTCGGCGGCGGTCGAGTTCACTGCGGCCGCCGACGTCGAACTGTCCACCGGCGACCAACGGGTGTCGTTGTCGGCCGGTGAAACCTGGTCGATCACCGCCACCGGTCCCACCATTGTCGAGGTGCCCGGCGTGCTGAGCGCGCGGGTCACTCCCGGTGCGGCCGCGCTCGATTTGCGGGCCGAACATGCTGCGGCGCAACACGAGCTGTCCGCCGCGCTGGCCACCGGCGCGGTGGCGGACCTGGCCGGGGCGCGCTCGGAAGGCCGGCGTCGCCGCGAACTCGAGAGCGGCCGCGACCGGTTGAACGCCACGTTGGCCGGGCTGTGCGGCGACGACGATGTCGACCACCTGCGCGAGCGCCTGACACAGCTCTGTGCCGCCAGGCAAGACGGGGCCGTCCTCCTGGCCATCGATGCCGATGCCGCCCGTGCCGAACTCGACTCCGCCGAACGGGCCCGCGCGGCCGCGAACACCGCCTGCGAGACCGCCCGCGAGGCGGCGGCCGCCGCCCGCGCCCGGCTCAACGAATCGGTCATGCAGGCAACGGTTTTGCTGAACAAATCCGAAGCCCAGCGCGCGGAACTGGCCGCGGCCGCCGAGCGGCTGGCCCGGGAGCGAGCATCGTCCGGTGATGAGGACCTCGCCGCGGCGGCGCAGGCCACGCTGGTGGCGGCCCGGGCCGCCGAGCAGCGCGTGGCCGAGCTGGCCGAACAGCTGGCCGCGGCGGCCCCGGACGCGGTGGCCGCCGAACTGCAGGCAGCGACCGTCGAGGCCACATCCCTGCAGCAGCGCTACGAGGACGCCGCCCGCGCGCTGCGCGAGGTCGGCATCGAACTCTCGGTCATCGGCAACGAGGGCCGCAAGGGCAAACTCGACGCCGCCGAGACCGAACTCGAGCACGCCACGGACGAGTACGCCCGCATCGGCGGCCGGGCCCGCGCCGCGCAGTTGTTGCGCTCGGTGATGACGCGCCACCGCGAGAACACCCGGCTGCGCTACGTCGAGCCCTACCGGAGCGAACTGCAGCGGCTCGGTCGCCCCGTGTTCGGGCCGACCTTCGAGGTCGACATCGATCCTGACCTGCGCATCCGCAGCCGAACCCTCGACGGCGTCACGGTGCCCTACGAATCCCTGTCAGGCGGGGCCAAAGAGCAACTCGGCATTTTGGCACGGCTCGCTGGCGCCGCGCTGGTCGCCAAGGAGGACACCGTCCCGGTGGTGGTCGACGACGCCCTCGGGTTCACCGATCCCGACCGGCTGGCCACGATGGGGCAGGTGTTCGACACGGTGGGCGTGCACGGGCAGGTGATCGTGCTGACCTGCAGCCCCGGCCGCTACGACGGCGTCAAGGGGGCGCACCGCATCGACCTCAACGTCTAGCGGGGACCAAGCCCGGGCGGACCGGCGCACCGCGACCGCGGGCGCGCTCGGCAGAATGGGGGACCATGGTGGGCCGACACCGATGACCATGAACGCTAAGCGGCGCCGCACGCACGACAAGCTGGCCCGACTGCCCGGGGTGCGGCCGGTGCGCCGGCCGGTCTCGCCGGGCAGCGCCGAAGAGTTCGACCTCTACTACGTGCGCGCCGGCCGCAAGTCCACCCACCCGCTGGTGATCATCCCCGGAGGGCCGGGTGTGGCCTCGGTGCTGATGTACCAGGGCTTCCGGCGGCGCGCCGCCGCGGCCGGCCTCGACGTCATCATGATCGAGCACCGCGGGGTGGGCATGTCG
>NZ_JBYCLG010000339.1:0-20199 GCF_057473785.1 Mycobacterium sp. TH-M103 | reverse complement strand
CAATGGCGGCCAGTTCGTCCAGCGCTTCAAAGACTCGGTACACGGCCATACCCTCCTGGGCGTCTCGCCAAAAAACTCTGTTGTTACCAGTGTGCCTGTTGTTACGTCCGTGACAGTGGTGGCGACGCCGGTGTGTCGGGCACCTGCCCGGCGGAGAACGGGGAGAATTTCGCAGGAATTCGCCCGTTCGCGCCTTTGTCGCGTTTTGTCGCTGTTTTGTCGCGGCTTTTTGTCGCGCAGACAGCGATTCTAGAGAGCGCGACGTCCGGGGCGAATCCCAGAATTGGGGGTGTCCCCCCGCACACGGCTTTGCCTTATACCCCACTGGGGTATACGTGCGTCGGGGCGGGCGGCGCCAACCGGGCGGAGGAATTCGTGACAGTGCTGGCAGCGATCGGCCACGCCCTGGGCCTGGCCGGCACGATGACGTGGGAGATCCTGTGGGCGCTGATCCTCGGCTTCACCCTGTCCGCGGTGGTGCAGGCCGTGGTGCGCCGCTCGACGGTCGTTGCCCTCCTCGGTGACGACCGGCCCCGCACCCTCGCGCCGGCGGCGGGCCTGGGCGCGGCCTCGTCGTCGTGCTCGTATGCGGCCGTCGCCCTGGCCCGGTCACTGTTCCGCAAGGGCGCCAACTTCACCGCGGCGATGGCCTTCGAGAGCGGCTCCACCAATCTGGTCGTGGAGTTGGGCAGCATCCTGGCGCTGCTGACGGGGTGGCAGTTCACCGCCGCGGAGTTCGTCGGCGGGCCGCTGATGATCGTCGCGCTGGCCGTCCTGTTCCGCGTCTTCGTGCGCTCCCGGCTCGTCGACGCCGCCCGCGCACAGGCCGAGCGGGGACTGGCCGGATCGATGGAAGGCCATGCGGCGATGGACATGTCGATCCAGGACGAGGGTTCGTTCTGGCGACGGCTCCTGTCCCGCCAGGGCTTCACCTCGGTGTCGCACGTGTTCGTCATGGAGTGGTCGGCGATTCTGCGTGACCTGGTCGTGGGCCTGTTGATCGCGGGGCCATCGGAGCCTGGGTGCCCGAAAGCTTCTGGCAGGGCTTCTTTTTGGCCGACCACCCGGGCTGGGCGGCACTGTGGGGGCCGATCGTCGGACCGGTCGTGGCGATCGCTTCGTTCGTCTGCTCGATCGGCAATGTGCCGCTTGCCGCGGTGCTGTGGAACGGCGGCATCAGCTTCGGTGGCGTCGTCGCGTTCATCTACGCCGACCTGCTGATCGTGCCGATCTTGAACATCTACCGCAAGTACTACGGCACCAGGATGATGCTGACGCTGCCGGCCACCTTCTACGCCGCGATGGTCGTCGCCGGATACCTTGTCGAATTGATCTTCGGCACAGCGCATCTCATTCCGGCACAGCCGTTTCCGGCGGGACGAGACGGGTAGGCGGATCGGGCGCCCGTCTACGACCGCACCACCACCCCGACTCGGTCGGTCGCGGCACCCTCGACCCCGAACTGCGGGCATGGTTGCCCGGCGGCCCGAGGCTGGGCGCAGACATCCCGATCGCCCAGGGGCGCCGCGAACACCGGCAGCTCGGCGTGGGACCCTGGCCGCCGATCGGCTCGGTGCAGCACCTGGTGCCGCACGGATCCATCCCGGTCCGCCGGCACCCCCCCACCCGGCCGGCGTCCACCCCGTCGGGCGCGCTGGTCTACCTGCACGGCGGCGGCTACACCTACGGCACGCTCGACGAGTTCGAGGTTCCGGTGCGGCTGATCGCCGAGCGCGCCGGGATCAGCACCGACGCGGTCGGCTACCGGCTGGCACCCGAGTCGAAGTACCCGACCCGCAACCTCCTGCGCGACGGCGACGACGCGCGCGACCCGTGTATCACCCCGATGAACGCCCCGAGCCACACCGGCCTGCCGCCGGCGATCCTGGTCACCAACGGCTTCGACCCGCTCCGGGACGTCGGGCACGCCTACGCGAGGAAACTCGCCGCGGCCGTAAACGAGCTGACCTACATCCATCATCCCGATCTCATCCCCGGGTTCCCGCAGTTCAGCCGGTCGTCGAAGGCGGCGCATCGGGCGACCCTGGAGGTGGCCGACCGAATCGGTGCGGCCATCGGATGAGTCAGATCCGCAAGATGCGTTCGGCGTTGCCGTGGGCGATCTTCGCGCGGTCGGCCGCGCTCAGCGTGGTGCGCTCGAACCCGTCGACGGCCGCCTGCGACGACTCGTAGGGATAGTCGACGGAGAACATGATGGCGTCCGCCCCGACCTCGAGCACGGCGCCGGTGAGCGTCGCCGGGGAGAAGACGCCGCTGGTGGTGAACACGATGTTGGTGCCCAGGTAGGCCGATGGGGGGCGGTGTAGCCGGTAGTCGGGGGTGGTGGTCGCATACCGCGAGTCCAGCCGGCTGCGCTGGAACGGCAGGAACTCGCCCATGTGGCCCAGGATCAGCGTCGCGGACGGGTGGCGGTCGAACACGCCGCCACACAGGATCCGCAGCGCGTGCCCCGACACCTCGGCCGCCCAACTCCACATGGCGCCATAGAGTTCCGGGTGGCCGTTCAGCACGTGCCAGTGATCGGCCGGCGGGGCGCCGGGGTGCAGGTACAGCGGGACGGCCAAAGATTCCAGCGCTTCCCACAGCGGTTCGAAGATCGGCTCGTCGAGGTAGTGACCACCCAGATGGTCGTTGACCAACGCGCCGCAGAACCCCAGCTCGCCGATGCAGCGCTCCAATTCGGCGACCGCCGCCCCGGGATCCTGCAGAGGTAGCGCGGCGAAACCGCGGAACCGGGACGGGTGCCGGGACACCACATCGGCCAGGAAGTCGTTGGCGCGCCGGGCGTTGTCGCGCGCCGTGGCGGCGTCGAGGTCGGCCTGCAGACCGGGAACGGTCAGCGACAGCACCTGGACGTCGATGCCGGCGGCGTCCATCTCCGGGAGCCGGTACTGGGTGAAGTCGGGCAGCTTGCGCAGCCATTCCTCGGCGTACGGCGTTGCGCGCAAGGACAACCCGGGCATGGGATCGGCGATCCCGGGGATCGAGAAGGCCTCTTCCAAGGCGATGTATCTCACCGGGTCCCTTCTGAATCGTTGCGGCGGAACGCCATTCAGCGACGGTCGGCGAGCTTGCCGCGCATGCGGCGGTTCACCGGTTCGGGCAACAGCCGGGACACGTCACCGCCCAGCGTCGCGACCTCCTTGGCCAGCGACGACGACACGAACGAATACTCCGGCGCGGTCGCCACGAAAAAGGTGTCGACACCGGCGATGTGCTTGTTCATCTGCGCCATCTGCAGCTCGTATTCGAAGTCGGTGTCGGTGCGCAGCCCCTTGACGATGGCCGTCATCCCGCGGGCCGTGACGAAGTCGACCACCAGGCCTTCTCCCGCCTCCACCCGCAGGTTCGGCAGGTGCGTCGTCGACTCCTCGATCATGGCGATCCGCTCGTCGAGGGCGAACATGCCCTGCTTGGCCGGGTTGGACAGGATCGCGACGACCACCTCGTCGAACTGGCCCGCGGCCCGCTCGAAAACGTCGATGTGGCCCAACGTCACCGGGTCGAACGACCCGGGGCACACCGCGCCCGTCACAGGCCGCGCCGCCGACGATGCGGGTCCGGGCGATGAGGAACAGCGGCGTCCATGACGCATGACGGTACACGTCCGCCTCAGCCCACCTCGGCCATCTCCAGTCGGGTGTCGCCGTAGCCACGCGACGGCCATGGCCGCCAGCCGGGCGGCCAGGTCAGGGCCGCGCCGTTCGCCCCGCGCTCGACCACGACGACGGTTCCCTCGTGCGCCCACCCGTGGTCGACCAAAGCGGTCAGGACGGCCCCGACCTCCGCGGCGTCGACGTCATACGGGGGGTCGGCCAGCACCAGGTCGACCGGAGCCGCCGCCCCGCCCGCCAGGACCGCGGCCACCGGCCCCCGGCGCAGCGTCGCGCCGGGCAGGCCGAGGGTGTCGATGTTGCGCGCGAGGACGGCGGCGGCGCGCTGGTCGGACTCCACGAACACCGCGGAGCCCGCGCCGCGCGACAGTGCCTCGAGTCCGAGCGCCCCCGAACCGGCGTAGAGGTCCAGCACGGCCAGGCCGGTCAGGTCCCGGCGCGCGGCGAGGATGTTGAACAGCGATTCGCGCACCCGGTCGGTGGTCGGCCGCGTTCCGCGCGGGGGCACGGCGATGCGCCGCCCCCCGGCGGCACCTCCGATGATCCGGGTCACCGGGCACCTACAGCAGCGTCGACCAATAGTCCCAGAACCGGACCATGATGAGCAGGAACACGGCGGTGAACCAGAGCACGGCGAGCGACCAGCGCCAGTGGTGGAGCAGCCGCGTCGCGGCCCCCGCCTGCCCGAGTTCCGGGCGCACCGCGACCGATGCCAACACGACCAGCAGCGAGACGCTCACCACCCAGACCACCATGCAGTACGGGCACAACGCCCCGATGCGATACAGGCTCTGGAAGATCAACCAGTGCACGAACGCCACCCCGCCCAGGATTCCGACTGTCAGGCCGGTCCAATACCATTGCGGCAAAGCCACTTTCGCCAACGCCAGGACACCGGTCACGATGACCACGGTGAAACCCACGATCCCGAGCAGCGTGTTGGGCACCCCCATGATCGACGCCTCCGGCGTGACCATCACCGATCCGCACGCCAGGACCGGGTTGAGGTTGCAGGAGGGCACGTACGACGGATTGCCCAGCAGGTGGATCTTCTCCACCGTCAGGGTCAGCGAGGCCACCAACCCGATCGCACCGCCGAGCAGCATCCACCACGCGCTGGGCGCCGGGACGCGCTCCCGCGGAGGCGAATCCGCGCCCACCGGTGCGACGGGTTCGGCTGACACCGGGGCCGTCACGAAGCCGCAGGCTTGACCGCGGTGTCGATGCCCGGCACGTCGCCGACGATGGTCTTGATCTTGGCGACCAGCGCGTCGGGTGTCGACGGGTCGTAGTCGTCGCCGTTGATCTTGATGGTCGGGGTCGCGTTGATGTGCGCGGCCGCCGCCTCGCCGGTCACCTTGGACAGGTACTTGCCGCTGTTGATGCAGTCCGGCACCTTGCCCACCACGCCGGATTCCCGGGCGATCTCGATCAACCTGGCGTTGTCGGGAAAGCTGGTGCCGCGTTCGCTGGGCTGGATGTCGCTGCTGAACAAGGCGGCGTGGAAACGGCGGAACGCGCTGATGGACTCGTCGGCGACGCACAGGGCCGCCGCGCCGGCCCGCGACGAGTAGTCCTGGTTCCGCGGGCTGTCCAGAATCGAGACCATGGAGTAGTCGGCCTCGATCGCCCCGATGTCGATCAACTTGGACACCGTCGGGCCGAAGGTGCGCTCGAAGTTCCCACAGGCCGGGCACAGAAAGTCCTCGTAGAAGGTGACCGTCGCCTTGGGATTGCCGGTGCCGGGCTGGGTGACCAACTTGCTCGACGTCACCCGCACCGTGTCGCCCGAACCGGTGTTGCCGTCCTTTTTGTGATGCGACGTGACGATGTAGGCCACGAGGGCGACCGCGAAGATCACCACGATCGCGGTGCCGCCGATCTGGATGAGGCGGCCGGATTTGCCGCCGCCGGAGGACATGTCGAATCGCGGGGGACGTTTGGGGTTGTCGGCCACGGGTTCCCTGATCTTTCGGTGCGGGGGTCTTTCGGTGCGTGGGTCTTTCGCTGCGTATTGCCCCGACCACGGTCGGGCGACGGCGCCTCTAGACTACCGGGCGCCTCACGCGCGGCTCAGATGAGCGCGCAGCGCCGAAATCAGTTCGCTGGTCGCGGCCGCGCTACCGCCTCCCAGCGGGAACAGGTTGGCGAAGCCGTGGGTCAGCGAACCCATCGACCTCAGGTCCACCGGGGTGCCGGCCGCCCGCAGCGCCGCCGCGTAGCTCGCCCCCTCGTCGCGCAATGGGTCGAAACCGGCGACCGCGATCAGCGCCGGCGCCAGATCCGACAGCGACCCGGCCAGCAGCGGCGACACCCGCGGATCCGCCGGGTCGATGCCGGAATCCCTCAGGTACTGGGCGTGGAACCAGTCCATGTCGCGCTTGGTGAGCAAGAACCCGCGGGCGAACAGGCTCAGCGACCGGGTCCGCGCGGTGAAGTCGGTCCGCGGGTAGATCAGCCACTGCAGCACCGGGGCGGGCCCGGCGTCGTCGCGGGCCAGCTGGCACACCACCGCGGCCAGGTTGCCGCCCGCGCTGTCCCCGCCCACCGCGACGCGCCCGGGCGTCGCACCGAGTTCGGCGGCGTGCTCGTGGGCCCACACGAAGGCCGCGTAGGCGTCCTCGATCGCCGCCGGGGCGGCGTGCTCGGGCGCCAGCCGGTAGTCCACGGACAACACGTGGATGCCGGCGTCGCGGCAGGTCAACCGGCACAGCATGTCGTGGGTGTCCAGGTCGCCGAGCACCCAGCCCCCGCCGTGGTAGAAGACCAGCAGAGGTGCGGGACCGCCGGCCGCCGGGCGGTAGTGGCGCGCCGGAATCGCGCCGGCCGGCCCGGGCAGCGAGAGGTCGTCGACCTCGACGTGGATCTGCGGCCCGGGAAACCCGACGGTCATCTCGTGCATCTGGGCCCGGGATGCCGCCGGATCGTCATCCACGACCAGGCCGTCGACGCCGACCGCGCGCAGACCCGACAGCATGAGCTGCAGCGTGGGGTCCAGCGTATTGCCGTCGATGATGACCGAACGGCCGCCGAACAGCACCCGTTTGGCCCGGTCCGGTATCCACGGGATGACCTTGACGCCGATGGTCGTGACCGCGCCCTGCAGGCGAGCGGGCAGGCGCATCGACACGCGCTTCGCTCCGGACTGGAGCTCCTGCTCGCCTGGCACACTCTTAGACATGGGCCGCTCCCTCGAGAAGAACTGCGTCACGCTCAACGACGGTAATGCGATCCCCATCGTCGGGCTCGGGGTGTTCAAGGTCCCGCCGGCGGAAGCCGAGCAGGCGGTCAGCGCCGCGCTGCGGGCCGGTTACCGGCACATCGACACCGCCGCGGCCTACCGCAACGAACGGGAAACCGGGCGGGCGGTTGCCGAGTCCGGCGTGCCGCGCGACCAACTTTACGTGGTGACCAAACTGTGGAACGCGGACCAGGGTTACGACAGCACGCTGGCCGCGTTCCCCGATATTTCAGGCCAGCATGGACCGGCTGGGGCTGGACTATCTCGACCTTTACCTGATCCACTGGCCGGTGCCCGCGCAGAACACGTTCGTGGACACCTTCAAGGCGTTCGCCCACCTGCGCGATCAGGGCCGGATCCGCTCGATCGGGGTCAGCAACTTCGAACCCGAGCACCTCACGGTTCTCATGGACGCCACCGGCATCGTCCCGGCGGTCAACCAGATCGAACTGCATCCCCGGTTCCCCCAGCACGAGCTGCGCGAGGTGCACGCGCAGCGAGGCATCGCGACGGAGGCGTGGGCGCCCCTGGGCCAGGGAGAACTGCTGGCCGACCCGACGGTGGTGGCGGTCGCGGAAAGTTGTGGACGAACCGCGGCGCAGGTGTTGATTCGCTGGCACATCCAGCTGGGTAATATCGTGATCCCCAAGTCGGTGAACCCCTCACGGATAGCGAGTAACTTCGACGTGTTCGATTTCGAACTCAGCGCCGACCAGATGGCGCGGATTTCTTCGCTCGAGGACGGAACGCGGCTCGGGCCGGATCCACGAACCTTCAATTTCACAGGTAGGTGAATGACGTGACTGGCGACTCGGGCGCCGCCGTACCCTCGATAGCTCTCAACGACGAGAACACCATGCCGGTTCTCGGCCTGGGCGTCGCGGAGTTGTCGGACGACGAGGCCGAACGCGCGGTGTCGGCGGCGCTGGAGATCGGCTGCCGGCTGATCGACACCGCCGCCGCCTACGGCAACGAGGCCGGCGTGGGCCGAGCGATCGCGGCCTCCGGCATTCCGCGCGCGGAGCTTTTCGTCACCACCAAGCTGGCCACGGCCGACCAGGGTTTCACCAGTTCCCAGCACGCCTGCTCCGCCAGCCTGGAGCGACTCGGCCTGGACTACGTGGACCTCTACCTGGTGCACTGGCCGGCCCCGTCGCTGGGCAAATACGTGGATTCCTTCGGCGGCCTGATCCAGTGCCGCGGCGAGGGCCACGCCCGCTCCATCGGCGTCTGCAACTTCACCGACGACCACCTGTCGACCGTCATCGACCTGTGTTTCGTCACCCCGGCCGTCAACCAGATCGAGCTGCATCCGCTGCTCAACCAGGACGAGCTGCGCAAGGTGAACGCGCAGCACAACGTGGTGACGCAGTCCTACACGCCGCTGGCGCTGGGCAAGCTGATGGACAACCCGACGGTCACCTCGGTCGCCGCCGAATACGGCAAGACGCCCGCGCAGGTGCTGCTGCGGTGGAACCTGCAGCTGGGTAACGCCGTGGTGTTCCGCTCGGCCCGGGCCGAGCACATCGCCGGTGACTTCGACGTCTTCGACTTCGATCTGGCCTCCTCGCACATGGACGCGATCAACGGCCTGCACGACGGCACCCGGCTGCGCCCGGACCCGGACACCTTCGACGGCACCGGCTCCTGACCCGGGGCGCGCCTGCCTCAGCCCGCCGGGCAGGTGGCCGCGGCCTGCCTCAGAACGCCGGCGGAAGGTTCGTCGACCGGTAGCCGGTAGCCGCGCAGCACGGCGATGAACTGCATGGCGTACTGGCAGTCGAACGCGGTGTTCGGCGGCATCCAGCGCGCCGGCGGGGAATCGCCCTTGTCCTGGTTGGCCTGCCCGTCCACGGCCAGCAGGTTGGCCGGGTCGTTGGCGAAGCGCAACCGCTCCGGAAACGGCCAGGCGTAGGCCCCCATGTCCCACGCGTAGGCCAGCGGGACGATGTGGTCGATCTGCACCGACTCACCGGTGTGCGCGCCGCGCTGGAACGCGATGGTCTTGTCGGTGTACGGGTCATGCAGCGTTCCGGTGGCCACCGCGTCCGGGCAGCGCTTGATCGACACATAGGTCTTGTCGACGAGGTCGCGGTTGAGGATGTCGTCGCGGGTGTCGCACCCGTTGTGCCCGAGCGGGGCGTCGTTGTCGTCGTCCCACGCGTCGCCGAACGCCGCCCTGCGGTAGTCGTAGCGGTGCAGCCGCTGCGGCAGCACCGCGATGCCGGCGAGCACGTCGGTGCCGGGCGCCACCGTGGGCACGTCGGCGCGCGCGGCGACCTCGGCGCGCTGGGCCGCCTTCGAGCCCAGCGTCTGGTAGGCGACCACCAGGGCGAACACCGCGATCGCCGACAACCACAACAGCAGCTTGCGGTTGGGGCCCCTCACGACTTGTCCAGGTATTCGATGCGGTCGGTGTTGGTGAACGTGGCCGCCAGCAATTCCAGTCCGGCGTCCCCGGGGTCCTGCTCGTGGGCCCGGGCGCAGAACTCGCGCGCCGCCTCGATGACCTCGCGATGCTCGGCCAGGGAAAGCAGACGCAGGTTGATCGCGCGCCCGGACTGGTTGCGGCCCAACACATCTCCTTCCCGGCGCTCCTTGAGGTCGAGGTCGGCGAGGACGAAGCCGTCCAGGGTGCCGGCGACGGCGGTGAGCCGCTGGCCGGCCCGCGATCCCGGCGGCACCCAGCTGGCCAGCAGGCACAGGCTGTCGTGCTCGCCGCGGCCGATGCGACCCCGCAACTGGTGCAGCTGGCTGATCCCGAACCGGTCGGCGTCCATCACCAGCATGACGGTCGCGTTGGGTACGTCGACGCCCACCTCGATGACGGTGGTGCACACCAGGACGTCGATCTCGCGCGCACGGAAGGCCGCCATCACGGCGTCCTTCTCGTCGGCCGGCAGCCGTCCGTGCATCAGGCCCAGCCGCAGGGCGGCCAGCTCATGGGAACGCAACCGCGCGAACAGCCCCTCGGCGGTCGCCGAGGGGCGGGCGTCCTGCTCCTCTCTGCCGTCACTCTCGTCGATCCGCGGCGCCACCACGTAGGCCTGGCGGCCCTCGGCGACCTCCTCGGCGATGCGCTGCCAGGCACGCTCCAGCCACGCGGGCTTGTCCTTGACGAAGATCGCGTTGGTGGTGATGGGCCGGCGGCCCCGCGGAAGTTCGCGCAGCGTCGAGGTTTCCAGGTCGCCGTAGACGGTCAGTGCGACGGTCCGCGGGATCGGGGTGGCCGTCATCACCAGCAGGTGCGGCGTGATCCCGGGAACGGCCTTGGCGCGCAACTGGTCTCGCTGCTCGACGCCGAACCGGTGTTGCTCGTCGACCACCACCATGCCCAGGTTGTGGAACTCCACCGCGTCCTGCAGCAGCGCGTGGGTGCCGATGACGATCCCGGCCTCGCCGGACGCGACCTCGGCGCGGACGTGCTTCTTCTGCGCCGCCGTCATCGATCCGCTCAGCAACGCCACCCTGGTGGCTACCCCGTCGTCGCTGTCCTCCCCACCCAGCTGGCCCGCCATGCCCAACGGGCCCAGGACGTCGCGGATCGACCGGAGATGTTGGGCGGCAAGGACTTCCGTCGGTGCCAGCAGCGCGCACTGGTAGCCGGCGTCGACCAGCTGCAGCATCGCCAGCACGGCGACGATCGTCTTTCCCGAGCCCACCTCGCCCTGCAGCAGCCGATTCATCGGCCGGGTGGCCGACAGGTCCCGCGCGATCACGTCGAGCACGTCGCGCTGACCCGCCGTCAGCTCGAATGGCAGCCGCCGCAACAGTTCTGATGCCAGGCCATCGTCCCGCACCGGCGCCGGGGGCCCCGATTCCGCCAGCTTGCTGTGCCGGCGGCCGAGCAGTCCCCACTGCAGGCCTACGGCCTCGTCGAAGGTCAGGCGTTCGCGCGCCCGCCGGCGCTCCGGCTCGCTCTCGGCCAGGTGAATGTCGCGCAGCGCGCGGTCCTGCGAGACCAGGCCGTACTGGGCGAGCAGCGCCGCCGGCAGCGGATCGTCGACCGGGTCGAGGACGTCGAGCACCTGGCGCACGCAGCGGAAGATGTCCCAGCTCTGCACCTTGGTGGTTGCCGGGTAAATCGGGAAGAAGGCCCGCTCGAACGCCGACATCTGCACCTCGCCGGCGGTGGCCTGCGAGGCGATGGCGATGTTCTTGAGCGAGCTCGTGCCGCGGCTCTTGCCGTCCGGTGAGTCGAGGATGAGAAACGCCGGGTGCGTGAGCTGCATGACGTTCTTGTAGAACCCGACCTCCCCGGACAGCATCACCTTGGTGCCCTCGGTGAGGTCCTTCATCAGGTAGTTCGCGTTGAAGAACGTCGCGGTCACCTTGCTGCGGCCGGAGCCGAGCGTGATGCGCAGACACTTCTTCTTCGGGGTCTTGCGCATCGGGAACGACTCGGTCTGGGCGATCGTGTCGACGATCGTGATGTGCTCGCCGGCCTCCGGGCGTTGCTGACCGTCCCCGTCGGCGCCCCAGCGGGTCGCGCCCTCGGTGTAGCTGCGCGGATAGTGGCGCAGCAGGTCGTTGACGGTGCGGATGCCAAAGGCCTCTTCGAGTGGGTCGGCGGCCTTGGCGCCCAGGACGAAGGTCAGCGGTTCGCCGAGTGATGCCACGGTTACTCGACCCCGATGAGCAGCACGTCGCCGCGGTGGCCCGTGCGGTAGGTGACCAGCTCGGTGCCCGGGTGGTGGTCGTGCACGTGCCGCTGCAGTACGTCGCCGACGCCCGCGGAATCCTCGCCGGCCGTCGCGTGGTCTGGTTCCATGGCGGCGCCCACCAGCACCGTCACCAGGTCCCCACCCGAGGCCAGCAGCAGGTCGATCAGCCCGATCGCGGCCCCGGCCGCGTCGTCGGCCACGATCAGCACCTCGTCGCCCGCGATGCCCAGGCCGTCGCCCGGTTTGCAGCGGCCCGCCCACGTCAGCGCGCTCTCGGTCGCGATGCGCACCGAGCCGTGGCGGGCCGCCCCGGCGGCCCGCGCCATCGTGTAGCCGTCGTCGACGGCCTGCCTGCCGGTTTCGTGCACGGCCAGCGCGGCCAGCCCCTGCACCATCGACCCGGTCGGTATCGGCACCACGTCGATGCCCCAGCCGATGGCCGCAGTGCAGCCGGCCACCAGTTCCTCGACGGCCACGAGTCCGTTGGGCAGCACCATCACCTGCGCGGCGCCGGTGTCCACCACGGCCCGCATCAGCTGGTGGGCGCTGATGTGGCCGGGCAACTCGGTGCCGTCGGGGTCCGAACGCAGCACGCAGGCGCCCTCGCCGCCGAACAGCTCGGCGGCCCCGTCGCCGTCGACGACGGCCAACACCGCCCGTTCCCGCGTCCAGCTGCCCGCCGGCAATCCCGCGGCCCCCGAGCTCAGGGCTGACACGACGATCCGGCTGGGCCGCCCGGCGGCCAGCCCCGCCTCGATCGCGGCGCCGGCGTCGTCGGTGTGCACGTGCACCGAATAGCCGCCCTCCGTCGACGGCGCGGCCGCGATCGCCACGGAGTCGCCCAGTTCCTCGAGCCGGTCCCGCAGCACGTCCGCACCGGCGGCGGCGCAACCGTCCAGTCGGTACATCACCTCGAACTGCGGTGACGGCCGTTCGGCGGGGGCGTCGGGCTGCGGCGCGCGCGGCGACAGCTCGTACACCTCGCGGGCGGACGTCTGCCCGGTGACCGTCGACCGCAGCGCGTCCAGCAGCACCAGTAGGCCCCGGCCCCCGGCGTCGACGGCACCGGCGTCGGCCAGCACGTCGAGTTGCTCCGTCGTCTTCTCCAGCGCGACCACCGCCGCGTCGCCCGCGGCGGTCAGCGCCGCGGGCAGGCCGTCGTCGGCGCACGCCGCGACGGCGGCGGCGGCGGACCGCAACACCGAGACGATGGTCCCGGGCACCTCCTGGCCACCCATCGAGGCGATGACCAAGTCGACGCCGCGATGCAACGCCGCCCCGAGGACGGCGGCATCCAGCTCGGCCAGCTCCCCGCCGCAATCGGCGGCGCGGGCCGCGGCGACGTCGGCGACACCACGAAGAATCTGCGACAGGATCACCCCGGAATTGCCGCGGGCGCCGTTCAGCGCACCGGACGACAGGGCGGCCGCGACCCGGGCGACGCAGCCCGACCCGCCGGCCGCCGCGTTCGCCTCCGCGAGCGCGGAACGCATGGTGAACAGCATGTTCGCGCCGGTGTCGGAATCGGCGACGGGGTACACGTTGAGCCGGTTGATCTCGTCGATGTGGACGATCAGATCGCCGACGGCGGTGTGCGCCCAGTCCCGCAGGGCCGCCGCGTCCAGCGGACGATCCGGCCTGCCCTCGAGCGTGCCTTCCGAAGCGTTCACAGCGACCCACCTCCTCCCGCGCCGGCCTCCGTGCGCGCCAGCGTAGCCCGGCGACGACGCGCGCGGCCGCCCGCGAGCCAGCACCCGCCGGCGCGGGCGACCGGCCGGATCGAGCCTAGCCACCGGCGCCGACACCGCGCGTCGTAGGATTGCCGTCGGCGCCGATCGTTTTGGTGGTTGCCCACCGCAGTCGGTATCCTGGACCGACCAGGTTTTCCAGGAAGATCTGAGTTGCGCTGTCCCGGCCGGCTCGCCGGACCCCCGATGATTTGAGGAGCTTTGACATGGCTGCTGTGTGCGATATCTGCGGGAAGGGCCCCGGCTTCGGCAAGTCGGTGTCGCACTCCCACCGCCGCACCAGCCGCCGGTGGGACCCCAACGTCCAGACCGTGCACGTCGTCACCCGTCCCGGCGGCAACAAACAACGGCTGAACGCGTGCGCGTCCTGCATCAAGGCCGGCAAGGTCGCCCGGGGCTGACCCGGCCCTGACCTCGCCGCGGACGCCGAACATCGTCCGCGCAGCACGGCCACGCGCCGCGCCTCGCCGTCGTCGCGGGCGATTCCCATCGCGCCGTCGACCTGTGCGCCCAGTTCGCGGCGCAGGTGGGCGAACTCCGCCGGGAGTTCCGGGACGTTGGGCGCTTCGGAACGCGCCTTCTCCGGCATGGCCGCGACCAACCTGTCCCGACCCGCCCGGACGCGAACACCACCTGCCAGGGCTGCACGTTGGAGTTCGACGGCGCGAGCATCCCCAGTTCCAGCGACTCCTCGACCAGGCGTCGCGGCACGGGGTCGGCCAGGAACATCCGCGTCGACCGCCGCCGCCGGATGGTCTCGTCGAGGTCGTAGGTGTTCGTCGCGGTCAGGGCAACCGCCAGTCGATCGGATCGGCGCCCAGCTTGGTCAGCAGATCGTTGGCGCGGCTGAACGGGCGCGAGCCGAAGAACCCGCGGGACGCCGACAGCGGCGAGGGATGGGGCGACTCGATCGCCACGCAGTCGCCGTCGGCCAGCAACGGTTTCAGCGTCGACGCGTCGCGGCCCCACAAGATCGCCACGAGCGGCTGCGGACGTTCGACCAGGGCGCGGATCGCGCACTCCGTCACCACTTCCCACCCCTTGCCCCGATGCGACGCCGGGTTGCCCGGGCGCACGGTGAGCACCCTGTTGAGCAGCAGCACACCGCGCTGCGCCCAGGGCGTCAGGTCGCCGCACGAGGGCTGCGGATGACCGAGGTCCGCGGTGTACTCGTCGAAGATGTTGGCCAGGCTGCGGGGCAGCGGGCGCACCTCCGGGGCCACCGAGAAGCTCAGCCCGACCGCGTGTCCGGGGGTCGGGTAAGGGTCCTGCCCCACGATGAGGACCCGCACGCTGTCGAAAGGAAAGTTGAAGGCGCGCAACACGTTCGGCCCCGCCGGTAGGTACCGGCGGCCCGCGGCGACCTCGGCCCGCAGAAATTGCCCCATCGCCGCCACCTGCTCGGCCACCGGCTCGAGGGCCTGCGCCCACCCCGGCTCGACAAGCTCGTGCATCGGCCGCGCGGTCACCGCCACCCCCTCGCCATCGCGTAGACGATCACCGCGCCACACTACTCACGTCGCCCGGCTAATCCTGAAACGACTGCCAGCCCGCGTACCTCCCCCACGGCGCGCCGTCGACGAGAACCCGGGGCGGGCCGTCGAGCACCCGCCCGATGACGCGCCATCCGGACGGCACCGGGCCGGCGAAACAGGCCGCCAGCGCGTGGTCTTCGCCGCCGCCGAACACCCACGACCACGCGTCGGCGCCCACCGCGGCGGCGGCCTCACTCAGCGGGTCGCGATCGGCGGCAAGCGCCGCGGTGGACACGTCGAGGCCCACCCCGGACGCCTCCGCGACGTGCCCGAGGTCGGCGACGAGCCCGTCGGAGACGTCGATCATCGCCTGCGCTCCGGCGCTCGCGGCCACGGCTCCCGCGCCGTAGGGCGGCCGGGGCACCAGGTGCCGGCGGCGCAGGTCGTCGAAGCCGTCGATCCCGTTGTGCCACAACGCGTATCCGGCGGCAGACCGGCCGAGGTCGCCCGCGACGGCCAGCACCGAACCGGGTTTCGCGCCGGACCGCAGCACCGGCGCGCGGCCGTCCAGGTCGCCCAGCACCGTCACTGACAGCACCCATTGCGGACAGCTGACCAGGTCACCGCCGACGATGCCGGCGCCGACCCGTACGGCCTCCTCCCACATCCCGTCGACCAGCGCGTCGGCGTCGGCCGCCGCCGTGTCGCCGGGCGCCCCGAACCCGACGAGGAACGCCGTCGCCCGCGCGCCCATCGCCTCGACGTCGGCGGCGTTCTGCGCGATCGCCTTGCGCCCGACGTCGTGGGGCTTCGACCAGTCCAGCCGGAAGTGCCGGTCCTGCACCAGCATGTCGGTGGACGCCAGCACCCGGCCGTCGGAGGCGGACACCATCGCCGCGTCGTCGCCGGGCCCGAGCAGCACGGTGCCGGGCTGCCGGCGCCCGCGCACCAACCGGTCGATCACGGCGAACTCGCCGAGCTGCCGCAGGGTCGGGGCGGTGCCGGCCGTGTCGTCGCCCACCACGCCTCCTGCGGCCTGCGGTAAGTTCGGTACCTGCCCGCGCGAGCGGACCGCGCCAGTGTACGAGAAGGAGGCACGGGGGCGTTGACGACCGACCCGGCCACCGATTCGGGCGACTCGGGACCGCCACGCTCGGTGATCGTCGCCGCGGTGGCGCTGGCCGTCGTGTCGATCGGGGTGGTGCTGGCCATCGCGGCGAACCGGGAGGGCCCGCCGCGACCGGTGTCCCTTCCGGCGATACCCGCGCCGCACGCCGACGATCCGGCGTGCCGGGCGCTGGAGCGCGCGCTGCCGCAACGGCTGGGCGAGTACCGGCGCGCGCCGCTGGCGCAGCCGGCACCCCACGGCGTGGCCGCCTGGCGCGCCGACCCCCGGGGCGAACCCGTGGTGCTGCGCTGCGGGCTGGACCGGCCCCCCGGCTTCGTGGTGGGGTCGCCGATCCAGGTCGTCGACCGCGTGCAGTGGTTCGAGACCGCCCCCTCGGCGCAATCCGCCGGTCCCGCAACGACTGACGCGGCGGTTTTCACGTGGTACACGGTCGACCGGCCGGTGTACGTCGCGCTGACGCTGCCGCCGGACTCGGGGCCGACGCCCATCCAGGAGCTCTCCGAGGTGATCGACCGGACCGTCGCGGCGGTGCCGATCGACCCGGCCCGCCCCGAATGATCAGCGCAGGCCCGTCCCCCGGGCCAGGGCCGTGTCGATCATGGTCGCCAGCAGGGTCGGGTAGTCCACGCCGCCGGCCCCCCACATCCTGGGGAACATCGAGATCGTGGTGAACCCCGGCATGGTATTGATCTCGTTGATCACCGGGCCGTCGTCCGTCAG
The DNA here is from genome assembly GCF_057473785.1 of Mycobacterium sp. TH-M103. NCBI lineage: Bacteria > Bacillati > Actinomycetota > Actinomycetes > Mycobacteriales > Mycobacteriaceae > Mycobacterium > Mycobacterium sp. TH-M103. The sequence continues at coordinate 3,587 of NZ_JBYCLG010000339.1, read as the reverse complement.
GAAGAAGTCGACGCGGGCCAGGCCCTGGCAGTCGATGGCGCGAAACGCCCGGATCGCCAATTCGCGCACGGTGTCGGCGATGTCGTCGTCGACCTTGGCGGGCACGTCCAATTCGGCCGCGTCGTCGAGATATTTGGTCGCGAAGTCGTAGAACCCGTCCTCGCGGCCCCGCACGCCGGCCACCCGGATCTCCCCCAGCGTGCTGGCCCGCACGGTGCCGTCCGGCATCTCGAGCACACCGCACTCCAGCTCGCGCCCGTTGACCGCCGCCTCGACGATCACCTTCGGGTCGTGCCGGCGGGCGCCGGCGACGGCGGCGGGCAGCTCGTCCCAGCTCGAGACCCGGCTGACACCGATCGAGGACCCGCCGCGGGCGGGCTTGACGAAGACCGGCAGCCCGAGCCGCTCGCGTTCCTCGGGCCGCAAGGTCGAGCGCGACGGGCGCAGCACGACGTGCGCGCCGACGGGCAGCCCCTCGGCACTCAGCAGCTTCTTTGTGAACTCCTTGTCCATGCCGGCCGCGCTGGCCAGCACCCCGGCTCCGACGTAGGGCACACCGGCCAGTTCGAGCAGCCCCTGGATGGTGCCGTCCTCGCCGTAGGGACCGTGCAGCACCGGGAACACGACGTCGACCTCGCCGATGACCGACGCCAGGACCTCGCCGGTGCTCGCGGGCAGCGACACCAGCTGGCCGCTGCGCCGCGGATCGGCCGGCAGGGAGAGCTCGGTGCCCGATTCGGTGGTCACCTCCGGCAGCCGCCGGTCGGCGATCGCCAGCGAGTCCGGGTCGCCGTCGGTGAGCACCCAGGAGCCTTCCGGGGTGATGCCGATCGCGACCACGTCGAAACGCCGCCGGTCGAGATTGCGCAGGATGCTGCCCGCGGACACGCAGGAGATGGCGTGCTCGTTGCTGCGGCCACCGAAGACGACGGCGACGCGCACGCGGCCACCGGGTGGCGGGGCCACCGGCCGGTCAGAGGCATCCACAATATGGAGAGGCTACCGGCTGGGCGGCTCGCGGGTCGCCCTCACTCGGGCTTGGTGCTGCGGCCCAGCAGCAGGGCCACCGCGGCGTCCACCGACAGCCCCTTGTGACAGACCCGGTGCACGGCGTCGGTGAGCGGCATCTCGACGTCGTAGCTGGAGGCCAGCGCCAGGACCGATTCACACGACGTCACCCCCTCGACCACGGTGTCCCCCTCGCCGGCCCGCAGCGCCGATTGCACGGTCGCGCCGCGGCCCAGGCGTTCGCCGAACGAGCGGTTGCGCGAATACGGCGACGTGCACGTGGCCACCAGGTCGCCGACCCCGGCCAGCCCGGCCAGGGTCGCGCCCTTGGCGCCGAGCGCTATCCCCAGCCGCATGATCTCGGCCAGGCCGCGGGTGACGATCGCGGCCGCGGTGTTCTCGCCCAGCCCGACGCCGGCCGCCATCCCGCACGCGAGCGCGATGACGTTCTTGCAGGCGCCACCGATCTCGGTGCCGACCACGTCGCTGTTGGTGTAGGGGCGTAAGTACCCGCTGTTGAGCATCCGCTGCAGGGCCACCGCACGGCCGGAGTCGCTACAGGCCACCACCGTGGCCGCGGGCTGGCCCGCGGCGATCTCACCGGCCAGGTTCGGCCCGGAGATCACCGCGACCTGCGCCGGGTCCACACCGGTCACCGAGACGATGACCTGGCTCATCCGCATCAGGGTGCCCAACTCGATGCCCTTGGCCAGGCTGACCAGGGTGGCGCCGTCGGCCACCAGGGGCGCCCACCGCTCGAGGTTGGCCCGCATCGTCTGGGCAGGAACACCCAACAGCACCGTGGATGCACCCGCCAGCGCCTCGGACGCGTCGGCGGTGGCGCGGATGCCCGGCGGAAGCAACGTTGCGGGCAGGTAGTCCTGGTTGTACCGGGTGGCGTTGACCTGCTCGGCCACGTCGGCGCGCCGGGCCCACAGCTTGACCGCCGCCCCCGGTCCCCCGGCGTCGACGAGGACCTTGGCCAGCGCCGTGCCCCACGCGCCGGCGCCCATCACCGCGACCCCGCCGTCGCCCCCGGTACCGGCCATTGGCGCCCCTGTCTGTCGTCGCGACACCGAACCGTCGCCCGGCGCTCCACAGTAGCCGGGCGAGGGTGCCGGGCGGGACCGCCGGAGGCTGCGCCCTGGCAGGATGACCTCATGACCGGCACCGGGGGCGACTGCGGAGGCGACGTCGCGTTGATCATCGCGGTCAAGCGACTGGCCGCCGCCAAGACCAGGTTGGCCCCCGTGTTGTCGGCGCCGGCCCGCGAGAAGGTGGTGCTGGCCATGCTCGTGGACACCCTGACGGCCGCGGCCGCGGTGCCGGCGCTGGGTTCGATCACCGTCATCACGCCCGACGAGGTCGCCGGGGCCGCGGCGGCCGGGCTCGGCGCCGACGTGCTGGCCGACCCGACCCCCGACGGGCACGGCGACCCGCTGAACAACGCGATCGCCGCCGCCGAGCGGTCGGTGTCCGGCAGGTTCGCCAATACCGTTGTGCTGCAAGGAGATTTGCCCGCACTGCAGTCCCGGGAACTGGCGGAGGCGATCGCCGCCGCGCGCGGTTACCGCCGCAGCTTCGTCGCCGACCGGTTGGCGACGGGGACCTCCGCGCTGTGCGCGTTCGGAGCACCGCTCGACCCCCGGTTCGGCCCGGATTCCTCGGCGCGGCACCGTCGTTCGGGCGCGATCGAGTTGACGGGCGCGTGGCCGGGTCTGCGTTGCGACGTGGACACGCCAGCCGACCTGACGGCCGCGCGGCGCCTCGGGGTCGGGGCGGCGACCGCCCGGGCGGTCGCCCAGCAGTGATGCCGACCGCCCGGCGGACTCGCCCGTTCGATGAACTTCGCGCCAACGGCGGATGGATGTATGTCCGGCGCTAGCAGCACACGGGGGTGATGAGCAATGATCTCTTCGTGACCGATACCGAAGCCGAACCCCTTCCCGACGAGAGCGTATGGCATGCGGGTGACCCCGCCGTGTCGGCACCACCGGCGACCACCCAGGCGGCGACCACCGATCTGCCGGAAGACCGTTACCTCAACCGGGAACTCAGCTGGCTGGACTTCAATGCGCGCGTTCTCGCGCTGGCCGCCGACAGCTCCCTGCCCCTGCTGGAGCGGGCCAAATTCCTGGCGATCTTCGCCTCCAACCTCGACGAGTTCTACATGGTGCGGGTGGCGGGCCTCAAACGTCGCGACGAGATGGGGCTGTCGGTGCGCTCCGCCGACGGCCTGACACCGCGCGAGCAGTTGGCCGTCATCGGCGAGCAGACCCAGAAGATCGCCAGCCAGCACGCGCGGGTGTTCCTCGACTCGGTCCGGCCGGCCCTGGCCGCCGAGGGCATCCACATCGTCACGTGGGCCGATCTGGATCAGCCCGAACGCGGGCGGTTGTCCGCCTATTTCACCGAGCAGGTCTTCCCCGTTCTGACGCCGCTGGCCGTCGACCCCGCCCACCCGTTCCCGTTCGTCAGCGGCTTGAGCCTGAACCTGGCGGTCAGCGTGCGGCAACCCGAGGACGGCAGCCAGCACTTCGCCCGGGTGAAGGTGCCCAACAACGTCGACCGCTTCGTCG
>NZ_JBYCLG010000338.1:0-13645 GCF_057473785.1 Mycobacterium sp. TH-M103 | reverse complement strand
ATACACCAGCGCTGACCTTCACCAACACCTCACCCGGCTCGACCACCACACCCCTGCCGCATGACCCCCGACGAATTAACGGGCAAGACCACTAAGCTGCGACGGGGGTGGACGACACGATGGAGAGACCAATGCCCCCAACGCTTCGCGTATCTGCGGTGGGCGTCGTGTCCGTGGCGGTGATTGCCTTCGCCGCGCCGGCGGCCGGCGAACCCGGGGACGAGATCTCGGGTGACGGCGTCTTTCTGGTGGGGCCCGACATCGCACCGGGCCTCTATCACACGGTCGGCGTCGGCCTTCGGGGTTTGGATCAACAATGTGCCGACCCAGGAGTCGATGTGGTCGTGGTTCACCTACAGCACGCGCGATGCGGCCAAGGACCATGTGCTTCAGACGAATACCTCGATCGGTCCGATGTATGCGAACATCAACACAACGGTCAAGGCCTTCGAGTCGCGGAATTGTCAACCCTGGCAGCGCGTCTCCTGATCGGCGGCCATCAGCATCTCCCGCAGCCGGCGCATGTCGACCTTGCCGGTGCCGCCGCGCGGCACGTCGTCGTCGGAGTCCAGCAGCAGCCACACCGTCGGCACCTTGAAGGCGCTCAGCAGTGCGCGGGCGAGATCGCATAGCTGCGCGGCGGTGAGCGCCCGGTCGCCGCACACCACGGCCGCGCCGACCCGTTCGCCCGCCGTACCGGGCACGTTGGTGACGAACGCGCCCTCGACACCGGGGATGGTTCGCAGCGCCCGTTCGACCTCGCCGGGGTAGACGGTGGCGCCGCTGACCTTGAACATGTCGTCGGATCGGCCGCGGTAGAACAAGAACCCGTCGGCATCCAGGTGGCCGAGGTCGCCGGTGGGGTAGAAGCCGTCGGCGGTGAACAGCTCTTCGCGGCTGCGCCGGCAGATGCCGCGCAGCGTGTGCGGTCCCCGAATCTGGATCATGCCCACGGCGCCCGCCGGGAGGGGTGCGCCGGTGTCGGGGTCGACGACGCGTACCTCCATCCCGGGGAACGGCTTTCCGCAGCTGCCCCACGCCGACGCGGGCATGTCGGTGTCGGCGGGATAGCCGCAGTAGGGGCCGAACGCCTCGGTCATGCCGAACAGCGTGGCCCGCGCCCCGGGCCGGGCCCGCCGCTCGGGCGGCAACAACGCCTGCAGGCTGCCGGCGCGCAGAGCCGACAGGTCAGCGCCGACCGCATCGGCGTGGCGTGCCAGCGTCTCGGCCTGGTCGGGCCACCCGCGAAACAGCGTGACCCGTTCGTCTTCCAGTAGCCGCAGCGTGGTCTCCGGCCTCGGTATCTCCTCGGTCACCAGGGTGGCGCCGGCCAGCAGCGTCGACAGCATTCCACTGCCGAAGCCGCCTACCCAGAAGAACGGCATCGGCAGATACAGGCGGGTGTCGGCGGTGATACAGCGGGCCGTCAGCCCCGCCCGGACGGCGCCCAATGCGCTGCCGTGCGAATGCATCACCCCCTTGGGTGTTCCGCTGCTGCCCGAGGTGAACACGATGGCCAGCGGATCGGCCGGGACGACCGTCTCCGTCATCGCGCCGACGATCCGGCGGGCACGCTCGGTGGCGGCGTCGTCCAGCCGGGCCGCCGGCCAGACGCCCCGTAGCGCGGGGAGTTCGGGTCGCGGTACCGGTCCGAGTTCGTCCAGGTAACGGTGTCCGCGGAATTCCTCGACGCTGACCAGGAACTGCACCGATGCGGCGCGCAGCTGCGCCACCAGTTCGGCCGGCGCCAGCAGTGTGCTCAACGGCACCAGCACCGCGCCGATGCGGGTCAGCGCGATGGCCATCTTTACCCAGCGCACGCCGTTGGGCATGATCAGCCCGACCCGGGTGCCCTTGCCGACACCGGCTTCGACGAAGGATGCGGCGAGAGCGATTGTGGTCGAATCGAGTTCGCGGTAGCTGAGGCGGGATTGCGGGTCGATCACCATCGGCTTGGGGCCGTGCCGGGCGGCCTGCAGCCGCACCAGGTGGTCAATGGTGTCAGGCATCGAACAACTCCCGCAGTCGCAGCAGGTCGACTTTGCCGCTGGACAACATGGGGATATCGGCGTGCGACACGGCAAGGAACCGCCTGGGGATCTTGTACGCGGACAACTCGTCCCGCAGCGCCTCACGCAGCTCCGCCTCGTTGAAGGCGGCCCCGTCGCGTCGGACGATGACCGCGGCCACCGCCTGCCCGCGGCCGGCATCGGCGATGCCCACAACGTGGGCCGCCATGCCGCTGACCCTGGCGATGGCCCTCTCCACCTCGACCGGTGATACGTTCGCGCCCGCGGTTTTGATCATGGCTCCGAGCCGGCCGCAGAAATAGAAGAAGCCGTCGGCATCACGGCGCACGAGATCACCGGTGTGGAACCACCCGTCGGCGTCGAAGCACTCCTCGCGACTGCGCTTGTAGTAGCGCTGCATGACATACGGTCCGCGAATGCACAGTTCGCCGACCGCACCGTCGCCGACCGCACCGTCGCCGGCCGGTACGCCGGTGTCGGGGTCGACGATCAGGGTCTCGAATTCGGGGGCGGGCTTGCCGAACGAACCGCGCCGCGCCTCGGGTTGGTCGGATTCCTCGCCGCTGATCAGCATGACGCCGCCGGCCTCGGTCATCCCGAGCATGTTGTGCCGCAGCTCCGGGTCGGCCGGTCGCACCTCGGGCGCCATGATCGGGTACAGGTTGCCGCGTCGCAGCGACGACAGGTCGCGCCGACCGAAGCTCTGATGCGCGGCCAGATGGGCGATCCCGGCCACGAATCCGTTGGTGATCGTCGGCTTTTCGGCCTCGAGCAGGTCCAGCGTCGCACCCGCATCGACGGCGTTGGAGCACACCAGCGTCGCTCCGGCGACCATGGTGGCCAGCAGGCCGAAGGCCAACCCGCCGATCCAGAAGAACGGGGAGTTGCAGAACAGCCTCTCCTCGGCCGTCAAGCCGCGGATCGCGTTGAGGTTGCGCTGATGTCCAAGCAGCGCGAAGTGGGTGTGCACGACGCCCTTGGGGGCGCTGGAGGACCCCGAGGTGTACACGATGGCCAGCGGGTCGCAGCCCTCGACGTCGTCCTCCAAAGCCGTCAGCAGCGCGGGGCCGACGGTTCCGGCGAGCCGGCGGACCGCGTCGTGCCCGATCGCGATCCGGCGTAGTTGGGGTGTGGCGGTCGCGAACAGCGGCCGGGTAGGGTCGAACTCGGAATCCGATACCGCTTCGGCGATCCGTTGCGCGTAGTCAATTGATCGAAACCGCTTCGCGCTCAGCAGAATCTGCACGTCGCTGTCGACCAGCTGCTCGCGCATCTCCCGCGCGGTGACGAACGTGGAGATCGGGATCACCACGGCGCCGATCCGCGCCGCCGCCAGCATCCCGACCACGAACTCGGGGCCGTTGGGGTAGAGCAGGCCCACGTGAGTGCCCTTGCCGGCCCCGAGGGTGATCAGCCCGCGGGCGAGTTCCGCCGAGCGGCGATCGGCCTCACCGTAGCTGATGCGGTCACCGTCGCAGACGAGAAGCGGGTGGTGTTCGCGCGAGCGGGCCTGGTGTCGCAAAACCTCGGCGACCGTGTCGGAGTCACCGGGCATGGGCACTCTGGGCGGCCTCGACGCTGAAGAAGCGCCGGATGGCGGCGAGGTCGGCTTTGCCCGACGGCGTTCGCGGTATCGTGTCGACAATGGCGATCTCCGTCGGAATCTCGTATGGCGCCAAGCGGTTCCGCAGGTATTCGGCCAGCGCAGTGGCGTCGGCGGCCGCGGGTGCGCGCAGCTCGACCATGGCGACCGGCGTCTCCCCGAGGCGGGCGTCGGCTCGCCCGACCACGGCGGCACCGGCCACCGCGGGGTGGCCCTCCAGTGCGGTGCGCACGTCGTCGGGCATCACCTTGAACCCGCCCCGGATGATCGCCTGGTCGGCGCGCCCGAGGATCCACAGGAAGCCGTCGGCGTCGATGCGCGCCAGGTCCGTGGTCCGCATCCAGCGGGCGGAGGGCCCCAGCTGCCCGGGCTTGACTTCCAGCAGGCCGACCGCGCCGGGCGGCACCGGCGTGCCGTTCTCGGCGACCACCCGCAGCTGCGTGCCCGGGTTGGCCCGCCCGACACTGCCGCGCTTGTCGCGCCAGTGCCTTTCGTGGTCGACGAGCGTCCAGCCGGCCACCCCGCCGCCGAATTCCGTTGCCGCATAGGAGGTCAGGACCGGAATTCCGTATTTCTCGGTGAAGGCGTCGGCGTCGTCGGCCGACAGGGGGGCGGTGCCGCAGGTGACGGCCCGGATGCTTGCCAGGTCGGCCCGGGGCAGGCCCGAATGCAGCACCGTGCGCAGCGCGGCCGGGACCAGCGACACCGCGCGGGGCCGGTGGGCGCGCACCGCGGCGGCCCATGCGTTGAGCTCGAACCGTTCGAGCAGCACGAAGGGTCTCGCCTCGGCCACGCATTGCAATACCCGGAACACGCCGCCGATGTGCACCAGCGGCGAATTGACGATCGCGACGCCGCGCCGCACGCCGGTGGGGGCCGGCGCGCGGTCGGGATCGGGTCCCAGCACGCTGCGCGCCAGCATGTCATAGCTCAGGTCGATCCGTTTGGGGGGGCCGGTCGTGCCGCTGGTCAGCATCCGCACCGCCACCCCGTTGCGCGGGACGGGCCCGGCGCCGCCCGGCGGCGACCCGGCGGGGCCGTTCGCGAGCACCGGGATCGGCAGCGCCGGGGTGCCCGGGGGGACCAGCGCGCCGAGATCCGCGCCCTCGCCTACGATCAGCGGCAGCCCGAGCGCGGCGATGTCGGCCTTGGTGCGGTCGTCGCCGCGGGTCGGGTTGATGACGACGACGGTCCCGCCGCCCAGCAACACGCCCAGCAGCGCCGCCACGTGGCCGGGACGGTTGCGCAGCAACATCCCGACCTCGCCCCCGCGCCTGGCAGCCCCAGCACCGACGCGCCCCGCCATGGCTCCCAGCCCTCCCCACGAAAGCCATTGCCCGTCATACTCGATGGCCCGCGAGCCTGGTTGCAGCGCCAGGACGTCGGCGATGCGCCGGCTGAGCGGGTGGGGCGGCATCAGCGGATTCTCGGTTCTCCGCGGCCCGGCTTCGCACCGGCGGCCGCCCGTTGCGCGGCCAGTTCGGCCGTCCCCAACGGGTTGCCCAGCCGGGTGTAGACGAGGCCCTGTTCCAGGGCGGCGCGGTAGGGCTTGTCCAACGATTCCCAGATCGCCTTCACCGTGCCCTGGGTGGCCGACGGCGGCTTTGCGGCGATCGCCGCGGCGATCTCGTGGGCGCGGGCCCACAGCCGCTCGGCCGGGACGACCTCCGACACCAACCCGATCCGCAGCGCGGTGCCGGCGCCGACGCGTTCGTCGTTGCCCATCAAGGCCATGCGCAGGGTCTCGCCCAGGCCGACGCGTCGCATCAGGCCGATGGGCTCGAGCGCACAGACCAGGCCGGCCGAGACGTGCGAGTCGAAGAACGTGGCGTCGTCCGAGCAGATCACGACGTCGGATTCGTTGACGAAGTAGAAGGCCCCCGCGGTGCACATGCCCTGCACCGCGCACACCACCGGCTTCCACACCTTCTGCCACTTGGGGCTGAGGAATTCGCCGGGATCCTCGTGGGTCCAGACATTTTCGGGTTGGCCGTACGGCGTCTTGACGTCCAGGCCGGCGCTGAACGCCCGCGATCCCGCCGCCCGCAGCACCACGGCATGCACCGAGTCGTCGAGCTTGAGGGTGCGCCACGCCTCGGCCATCTCCGTGCACATGGTGCGGTCGAAGGCGTTGAGCCGCTCGGGCCGGTTCAGCGTGATGGTGGCGACGTGGTCGGTGGCGTCGACGTCGAGAAGGATGGTCTCGAAGTTCATCGGCATTGCCAATCGGGCGTGCGCTTCTCGACGAAGGCCCTGGGGCCCTCGGCCGCGTCCTCGGTGCGCAGCACCCGCTCGCGGAACGTCTCGGCCATGATCTCGGCTTCGTGCAGCGGCACGTCGAGTCCCTTCAGGATGGCCAGCCGGGTGCCCCGGACCGCCAGCGGCGCATTGGAGTTGACGATGCCGGCGATCTCGTGGGCCCGCTGCAGGAGGCGGTCGTGCTCGACGACCTCGCTGATCAATCCGAGTTCGTAGGCGCGCTGTGCGCTCATGCGCTCGTGTTTGCCCATCAACGCCATGCGCAGCGCGATGGAGCGGGGCAGCACCCGCGAGACCCGTACCATCTCGCGCCCGGCCACCAGGCCGATGCTCACATGCGGGTCGAAGAACGTCGCCTGCTCCGAGGCGATCACGATGTCGGAGGTGGTGACCCAGTCCATGCCTGCGCCACAGCACAACCCGTTGACCGCCGCCAGCACCGGCTTGGCCGCCGTGCGAAACGGGGGCGTGCCCTCCTGTGGCGCCTCCCACTGGTCGTAGGTCGACAGGTAGGGACGCTCGTAGATCACCTTGCCGTCCTCGGGAATGGCCGTGACGTCGGCCCCCGTGCAGAACGCGCGACCCGTGCCCGTGACTATGGTCAGCCACACGTTGTCGTCGTTCTCGGCCTCGTGGTAGGCGGCGCGCAGTTCGGTGATCATGTGCGGGCTGAGCGCGTTGAGGGCGGCCGGGCGGTTCAGCGTGATCGTGGCGGTGTGCCCGTCGACGGCGTAGCTGATGGTGTCGAAGGAGTCAGAGGGCATCCGTGTTTCCCTTCATGGAGGTCATCGGCCACGGAACCGCGGTGCGCGCCGTTGCCGGAAGGCTTCCAGGCCTTCTTTGAAATCGCCTGTCCGGCAGGCCAGTTCCAGGCTGAAAAGCTCTTGCGTCAGGGACTCGGCCAGGCCGGCGCCCTGGCCGAACGCCAGGGCCTGCTTGGCCAGCCCGATCGCCACCGTCGGCCCGCCGGCCAGCCGCTCCAGCAGCTTTTCACATGCGTCGTCGAGTACCGGCGGTTCGACGGCCTGGTGGATCATGCCCCACTCGGCGGCATCGGTCGCCCCCACCTTCTCCCCGAGCAGCAGCATCCGCCTGGCCCGCGCCACGCCGGCCAGGCGGGGCAGCAGCCAGGTGGAACCGGAGTCCGGACTGAAACCGCGCTCCACGAACGGCTCCCAGAAGACGGCGTCGGCGGCGGCCACGGTGAAGTCGGCGGCCAGCGCCAGGTTGCAGCCGAACCCCACCGCCCATCCGCGCACGGCGCAGACGACCGGCAGGTGGATGCCGGCGACGAGTTCGATCACGCGGTGGGCCCCATGGGGGATGCGGCGCACCAGATCGCCGGTGCGGGGACGCTCGCGGTCGTTGGCGGCCAGCCAATCGGCGCCGGCGCAGAAGTCGCGTCCGGCCGCCGTGATCAGCACCGCTCGGAGCGAGTCGTCGGCGGCGGCGGAGGTCAGCGTATCGACGAGCGTCTCGATCATCTTGGGGGTCAACGAGTTACGCCGATCAGGGCGATTAAGGACGATGCGCAACATCGCGTCGTCGCGGCAAGCTGTCACCGAGCCCCCGGCGCCGACCGCGTCAGCCTCGTGACTCACCGTCGGAACCCGGCCTTTCTCGGCGATACGGTTACCCATACAGTAGGCAATACGATTGCTACGCTGTATAAGTTAGCAAGGAAACGCTGTTGACGGAACCAGCGGGGCGGAACCCTGCGAAAGAGGCCGAAAGAGGACACCATGGCGGCGCTCGGTGACGGCAGGTTCGGCGAGGCGCCGCTCGCCCAGACCGTGGCCGCCGCCGGTGCGATGCGCCGCCTCACCGCGCTGCTGCTCAGTCTCGAGCATCCGCACCCGGCGGTGGACGACATGCTGGAGAAGTTCGCCGGCTGGGAGGGCGCGCTGGCCGCCGCGGCGCCGGCGGACCCGACCCCCAGGATGGCCGGCGACGACGATCGCGGGCGGGTCTATCTCAACCACGCCGGTGACATCGGCGCCTACAACCCGTGCTTCCCCGAGTATCGCTTCGACCGCCTCGACGCCGCGCGGGCCGACGGCCGGGTGTCCTTCCCGCTGGTCTACGAAGGCCCGCCGGGCCTGGTGCACGGTGGCTTCCTGGCGGTGTTCTTCGACTGCGTGATCCAGCACCACAACTGTGCGACGGGCCTTTCCGGGAAGACCCGGTCGCTGGGCGTGAGGTTTCGGCGGCCGACGCCGGTGCTGGCCGAGTTGCGCTTCGAGATCTCCCGGTCGGCGGCGGAGTGGGGCATCGTCTCGACGGCGCGGCTGCTGGCCGGCGACGAGGTGCTCTGCACGGGTGAGGTGAGCACGCTGGCGTCGCCACCGGAGAAGCTGGCCGCCTCCGGGTTCGCCAGACGGCGGAAGGAGCTGGCCACATGACCTCCGCGGGGACTTCGGACGAGCGGGTGCTTTTCGACGTGGAGCCCGACCGGCGCATCGCGACGATCACCCTCAACGATCCCGGGCGCCGCAACTCCTACGACGCCGCGATGCGGGACGCCGTGGAACGCTGCCTGGACCGCGTAGCCGAGGACGACGACCTCACCGTGGTGCTGCTGCGCGGGGCCGGCGGGGTCTTCTCCGCGGGGGCCGACATGAACAACGCGTACGGCTGGTACGGCGGTGACTCGCCCAGGCGACGGCCCAGCCAACGCCGCCGGCTCACCGTGGACCGCAAGACATTCGGCTTCTACCACAATCTCCTGGGCTTCCCGAAAGTGACGGTGGGGGAGATCGCGGGCTACGCCCTCGGCGGCGGATTCGAGATGGCGCTGATGACCGACATCTCCGTCATCGCCCGCGACACCCGGATCGGCATGCCGGCGACGCGCTTCCTCGGGCCGGCGCTCGGCAGCCTGCACATGTTCTTCCACCGGCTGGGGCCGGTGCTGGCCCGGCGCCTGTTGCTGACCGGCGACATCGTCACGGCCGGCGAGCTCGAACACCTCGGAATCTTCACCGACACATGCGCTCCCGGCGCCGTCACGGCGCGGGCGCGCTATTGGGCCGAGAAGGCGGCCAGGATGCCCGCCGACGGGGTCGTCATCGCCAAGGAGGCGTTCCGCCTCGTCGAGCAGACCCAGGCGTACCAGGGCGAGGAGGTCGCGAGTTACCTGTTCCACGCCTTCGGCACCAACCTGCAGTTCGGGCCGGGGGAGTTCAACTTCGTCAAGACCCGGGCCGAGCACGGTACCAAGGAGGCGTTCCGGTTGCGTGACGAACACTTCCACGTGCCCGAACCGGAAGCGTGACAACGCAACCCGGAAACTCGCGTCGCTAGCGCGGCGGGGATGCCTTGGTCCGTCCCCGCTGGGCCGGTGACTTGGTGGCTCGGCGTTGCCGGGACGCCGCCGACTTCGCGGACCCGGCGCCCTCCTCGATCAGCCGGCCGGCATGCTCGAGGATGCAGTTGAGGCCGTACTCGAAATTCGCCTCGTCGGGGGCCCCGATGCGGTGACCCTGGCCGCTCACCTGGGCGATCAGGGGTGTCGTCGTCGGGTCTATGGCCACGGCATCCTCGATCGCACGCGCGCCGTTGTCCGCCGACTGGTTCTTCTCGTACAGCCGGTGCAGCACCACCGATCCGCGGACGTGGACCGAGACCGCGGAGTAGGTGTCGAACGCATCCTGGGGCGAAAGGCCTGCCTCCACCAGGTTGGCGATCGCCCGCTCCACCTCCTGGGCGCCCAGGCGGGCGGCTTTCGGGCTCAACGCGGCCCGGATCAGAATCAGGTCGCACAGGATTGGGTTGCCCATGAACGTCTTACGCATCAGGCGCGCGTGGTTGCGCAGGGTCTCGCGCCAGTCGCTGGCTTCGACGTACGGGGTGGCGAACACGTACTTGCTCAGGGCGCGGTCGGTCATCGCGTTGAGCAGATCGTCTTTCTTGCGGAAGTACCAGTAGATGCTCGTGACGCCGACACCGAGGTGCTTGCCGAGCAGCGGCATGCTCAAGTTGTCTATCGAAACCTGTTCCGCGAGTTCGAATGCGCCACTGATGATGTCGTCGGGGTTGATGGACCCGCGCTCACGTCGTCGACGCTTATCGGCGGTGGCCTGCTTTGCCACTACGGGGCACCTCCATCAGATCTCGCTTGTGCATTGGCGTCTCGGCCGTTCGGTTCCGACCGTCAACCTTACCGGTGGGTGGTCTGCGCATCGTGGCGACAGCCTTTCCTGCGGTTTTTCATCTGCTACTGTAATACCTATCGTAGGCTTTTTGGTAAAAGGCTTTTGGTGATCACGGCTGGGCGGACGAAGATGACCGGGCGCACGCCACCGGGCGATTCACGGATTGTCCCATGGACCTAGGGTTGGCCGGTGCCGCGGCGGTGGTGGTCGGCGGTAGTCGCGGCATGGGTCTGGCGGCGGCCCGATGCCTGGCCGAGGAAGGCGCGCGCGTCGCGGTGATCGGGCGCACCCGCGCGGCCGTCGACAGCGCGGTGACCGATCTCACCGGCTGCGGCAGCCCCCGGGCCCTCGGACTGGTGGTCGACATCGGTGACGCGGCAGCGGTGGACGCGGCGTTCGCCGAACTCGGTCGGCTGTGGAATAGCGAACTCAACGTGCTCGTCAACACCGTCGGGCCGGGCGCGGCGGGCACTTTCGAAGACCTGACCGACGAACAGTGGCGCCAATCCGTCGAAGACGGGGTGATGGGGATGGTGCGCTGTGTGCGGGCGGCGCTGCCGTTGCTGCGCGCGGCGCAATGGGCGCGGATCGTCAACTTCTCCGCGCACTCGACGCAGCGCCAAAGCGTCATGCTGCCCGCCTACACGGCCGCCAAGTCGATGCTGACGAGCGTCTCCAAGAATCTGTCGCTGCTGCTGGCCAAAGAGGAGATCCTGGTCAACGTCGTCTCGCCGGGCAGCATCGCCTCGGAGGCTCTGGTCGGGTGGGCGAAGTCGGTCGGCGTCGACGGCGACGACCCCTACCGGCTGATGGACGCGATCGCCGAGCACTTCGGGCATCCGGCACACATGCCCCGGGCCGGCCTGCCGGAGGAGATCGGTCCGGTCGTCGCCTTCCTCGCGTCGCGGCGCAACTCCTACATGACCGGGGCCAACATCAACGTCGACGGCGGCTCGGACTTTACTTGAAGCGAATTTGCTTGTACGACAACAGGAGCGGATCATGGCGACAGCAAGTGAGGCGCGGGTGTGGGCGCGCGGCGCGTTGCGGGGTATCGGCGACTCGCTGTACACGCCGTTCTGCGGCCCAGACGGCGACGACATCGACTGGGAGGCCTACCGCACGCTGGTGCGCTACTGCGTCGGCGACCTGGGGCACCCGATGTTGTGGTGCACCAGCGGAATCGCCGAGTTCTGGTCGTTGACCCTCGACGAGCGCAAGCGCCTGCTGGAGGTGGCGATCGAGGAGGCGCGCGGCATCAACCCCGACGTCGTCGTCCAGGCCTGTACGGCGGCCACCAGCGCGAAGGACTGCGTGGATCTGACGCTGCACGCCCAGCAGGCGGGCGCCGACATCGCCTACATCCAGACGCCGATGATGGAGGCGCACGGCGGGGACGGCGTGCTGCGGTTCTTCGCCTATGTCGCCGCACGCACCGACATCGCCCTGGGCATGTTCAATTCGCCCTCGTCGGGCTATGTCCTGACGCCGGCCGAAAGCGCGCGCATCTATGACGAGGTGCCCGCCGTGTGCGCGACCAAGGAGGGCGCCTTCCGGCCGGGCGGCAGCAGGTTGCTGCACCAACTGGCGCCGGGACTGGTGCTCTGGGAATGCGACAAGACGGTATACCGGGCCGGCTGGCTGCGGGACGGGATCGTCTGCCCGGCGCAACTGGGAACGGCGGGTTACCTGTTCGAGACGCCGCAGCAGCGCTTGTTCTCCGAGTATTGGGATCTGGTGCAGAGCGACAAGCTGCTCGAGGCGATGGACTACGGGCGCGAGTCGGGTCTCGACCAGTTCGATCTCGACCTCGGGTCCTGGTGGACCTGCTACCCGGGACGCGCCGATTACTTCACGCACTGGGGTGGCGCGTTCAAGTACGCCGCGTCGCTGCTGGGCCTGCCGATCGGCGACTTTCCCCATTCCCGGCCGCCGCAGGCGTGGCTGCCGCCGGAAGCCAAGGCCCAGATCGAAAGCGCCTATCGACGTCTGGGGCTGGTCGCGGCCTAGCGTGGCGAAAGGCCCGGCCACCTGGTGACCGGGCCTTTCGCCGTTCAACGGCTACTGCTTGGCGCGCTGTTCGGCCTTCTCGCGCTCCTCGTACATCTTGGCCTCGCCGCGGGCCTTCTCGGCTTTGGCCTCTTTCTTGGCCGCGTCGCGCTGCGCCTCAGCCTTGTCCAGCTGGGCGTGGCCCTCTTTGATCATGTCGTTGCGGCCCAACACCGCACCGAGGATGACCTTGGCCCTGCCAAAGATGCCTTCCACAATGCCCTGGATGGCCTCCATCGGGCCGCTCTTGCTGTCAGCCATTTGCACTTCCCTCCTGCTCATCGACACCTTGGGTGCGGGTTCCCGATCTGGTTGGCGGGGCAAACGTCTCCGCCCTGTGTCGCTCGCCACACGGGGGGTAGCCGGCTCCTCGGCGGGTGTGCGGCGTGCCGGTCAAACATGTTCTCAGCCTTGAGAATTGGAATGATCGCTGCTGTCCTCGGCGGTGCTCGACTGTTGCGGCGCGTGGTGCACGGAGGCCGGCGGCGGGCTCCAGGGTGCCGGCTCGTTGCGGGTGCGGCGTCGTGCCAGCAACAGCGCACCCGCCGGCACGGCGATCAGCGCCGTCCAGAACAGAACCTGGGCGGCGGTCACGGCCAGTTCGGCACGCAGCGCCGTCTTCCGGATCTGGCGCAGGCGGTGTACCAGCGCCTTCGCTTTCGCGGTCATGGGTCATCTCCTTCGGTCCGGACGAATTACGGCCCGGGGTTTGCATGCGGTACCCCGGTGCGGCGCGTCCTGAAACGCGCAGCGGCAAAAGGGATCGCCCGGTGCGCGGGGCGCGCCGCCAGCCGCCCGTCGCGTCTCCGTGCAGCCGGCCGTCGTGACCGGCCCGAGTGGCGCCTCGGTGAGCGGAAATTGGCTGTTCGCCCGCGTTTTGTACCGGCCGGACCGCGGTTGTGGAATGCGCTACCGATAGGTATACAGTATGCGTACAAAGCAGCCTGGGTCCGGCAGTGTGAGGAGGTGCCGCGGGAGATGTCCGGCAGTGGCGGTGCCTCCGAGGACGCGGTGCTCTACGAGACGACGCACGCCGGCGTCGCGGTCCTCACGTTCAACCGCCCGGAGCGCCTCAACGCCTGGGGGCCCGACATCGCCGCGGGCTTCTATGCGGCCATCGACCGCGCCGAACAGGACCCGGCGGTGCGGGCGATCGTCCTGACCGGTCGCGGCCGGGGATTCTGCGCCGGCGCCTACCTGGGCGCCCCGAGTGCGGCCCCCACCTACGGCGAGACGCTGGAGAAGGCGGGTCAGACGAACCTGTCCGAGTTGGTCGGCGAACGCCCGCCGCACTTCCTGACCACGCTGCGCAAGCCCGTCATCGCCGCCGTCAACGGTGCCTGCGTCGGCATCGGACTGACCCAGGCGCTGATGTGCGATGTCCGGTTCGCGGCTGCCGGGGCCAAGTTCGGCGCGGTGTTCTCCCGCCGCGGCCTGATCGCCGAGTTCGGGATCTCCTGGATCCTGCCCCGCCTGACGGGTTGGGGGGCCGCCCTCGACCTGTTGTTGAGCGGCCGCACCTTCCTCGCCGAGGAGGCCGTCGAGCTGGG
>NZ_JBYCLG010000337.1:0-3665 GCF_057473785.1 Mycobacterium sp. TH-M103 | reverse complement strand
CCCGACAGCCCGCTGCGGGCGTTGAGGACGTCGTTGCGCAGGCGGCTGCGGCCCTGATCCATGGCCTTGACCAACTGGTCCTCGAGCTGGTCGAAGGCGGGAGTGGCGTCGTTCTCCCCGCCGCCGAGCGCGACCTGGGTGGCGGCCCGGTAGTTGCCCACCGAGATGTAGGAGTTCATCCGGTCGTTGGCCTGCCGCCAGCGCACCAGCAGCTGATCGGCGCCCTGCAGGTCGGGCTTGTCGACGGCGTCGCTACGGGACATGTACTGCTCGAGCTGCCGGTGCATCGCGTCGATGCGGTGATAGAAGGACTGCTTGCGCAGGTCCTCGTCGCCGCGCCGGATCAGCGACAGCGTCTCGTCGGCGCGCGCCTGTTGCGCGGTGATCTCGACCTTGGTCATGGTCTTGAGCGAGTCGGCGGCCGTGTCCTTGGCGCTGCGGCTGGCGGTCGTGGAGATGGTCAACGCCGTCCCGACCCACACCACCATGACGAGGATAGCCAGCCCACCCACGATCAGCCCCGGGTTGATCCGGCGCCGGGTGCGCCGGGCCAGCCAGCGGTGGGCGAACGCGCCGAAGGCCACCGTGGTGCCGACAACGAGGATCACCGGGGCCGGGATCTGGGTGGAGGCGGTCGTTTCGGCGTCCACCCGGTCCGAGGTCGCCTCGTAGAGCCGCGCCGCGTCCGGCAGGATCGTCGCCTGCATCAGCCCCGACGCCTCGGACAGGTAGGACGACCCCACCGGATTGCCCTCCCGGTTGTTGGTGCGCGCGATCTCGATCAGCCCGGTGTACACGGCCAGCTCGGCGTTGATCCGGCCCAGCAGCTGCACCAGCGGTTCGTCGGTCAGCCCGCTCGACGCCCTGGTCACGGCGACGGTGGCGTCGGTGATGGCCTGCTCGTAGCGCTCGCGGACCGGACGTGGTTCCGCTTCGGCGATGAAGGCGGTGGCCGCCGCGGCGTCGGCCACCGACAGCGTGGTGTAGAGCCGTCCGGCGGCGAACGACAGCGGCTCGGTGTGGTTGAGCACCGTCGTCAGCACCTGCTGGCGGTGGTTGATCGTCGTCGACGTGGCGAAGGCCGTCAGGCCGCCCAGGGTCGCCAGGACGATCCCCAGCGTCAGGATGCGGCCGGGCGTCGTCGAGATGAACCACCAGCGCGGGTGGGCCGGTTCGACCGGCGACCGGGATCCCTGGGGCTCGGTCGTCGGGTGGGCCAGCTCAACCGTCACGTGTGTGCAGACCTCGTCTCTCGGCCTCGGGGATTCACGGCACCAACTTCTATAAGCGAATTCTAAGAGGATGTTCCCGATGATGTGGGAGGCCGATGCAAATGACCCGCGCCTATTCTGAACGCGTGCACGGCGACGGCGACGGGTGGGTGATATCCGAGAACGGCGCTCACTACTGGGGCCGGTACGGCGCGGCCGGTCTGTTGCTGCGGGCCCCGCGGCCCGACGGCACCCCGGCGGTGCTGCTGCAGCACCGGGCGGTGTGGAGCCATCAGGGTGGCACCTGGGGCTTGCCGGGCGGCGCCCGCGACAGCCACGAGAGCCCGGAGCAGACGGCCGTGCGAGAGGCGCACGAAGAAGCCGGCCTGCACGTCGAGCTGCTGGTCGTGCGGGCGACGGTGGTCACCGCCGAGGTGTCGGGGATCGCCGGCACCCGCTGGAGCTACACCACCGTGGTCGCCGACGCCGGGGAGTTGCTGCACACCGAGCCGAACATGGAAAGCACCGAGATGCGCTGGGTCGCCGAGGACGAAGTGGCCGCACTGCCGCTGCACCCCGGTTTCGCCGCCAGCTGGCACCGGCTGCGCACCGAACCGGCGCTGGTCCCGCTGGAGGCCGGCGACGAGCGACGGCACCACCTGCCGCGCACCCTGCGGATCGACGACGAGGCGTTCGTGTGGTGCATGCCCGGCCCCCCGCTTCGGGAGGACCAGGCGCCCTCGCCGCTGAGCCGCCGGATCAGCTCGCTGCTGCAAGCGCCGACTTGAGCCGTTGCGCCGCCGCCCGGGGATCCTGGGCCGCGGTGATCGCGCGCACCACCACGACGCGGCGGGCGCCGGCGGCGAGCACGTCGGGCAGGCGCTGCGCGTCGATGCCGCCGATCGCGAACCACGGCTTGTCGGTGCGCAGCCGGGCGGCGGCGCTTACCAGCCGCAGGCCCGGCGCCGCGCGGCCCGGCTTGGTGGGGGTGGGCCAGCAGGGCCCGACGCAGAAGTAATCGGCCGCGCCGTGGGCGGCGGCGAGCTGGTCGGGGTCGTGGGTGGACAGGCCGATCAGCATGTCCGGCCCGACGAAGTCGCGCGCCACCTCCAGCGGCAGGTCGCCCTGCCCCAGATGCAGCACGTCGGCGCCGGCCGCGCGGGCGATGTCGGCGCGGTCGTTGACCGCGAACAGGGCGCCGTGTCGGAGCGCCGCGTCGGCGAGGATCTCGAGGGCGGCCAGCTCGTCGCGCGCCTCCAGCGGCCCGAACCGCTGCTCCCCGGCCGATCCTTTGTCGCGCAGCTGGATGACGTCGACCCCACCGGCCAGGGCGGCGTCGGCGAACTGGGCCAGGTCGCCGCGCTCGCGGCGGGCGTCGGTGCACAGGTAGAGCCGCGCTGCGGCCAGAGCGGAGACGCGTGTCTGCACACCGCGACGCTAGCGCGCTAGCGTGGAACCCGGGAAATACACAACACGGGAGCCCCGGGTAGCTGCGGGGCTGAGAGTGGGCACAGCCGGGAGGACCGGATCTGCCCTTACCGTCACACCTGATCCGGGTAATGCCGGCGATAGGGAGGCCGAACATGCCGCCAGATTCGCGGTCGCTGGCCGTCATCGGCGGCGGCGTCATCGGGCTTGCGGTGGCACGCGCGGCGGCGCGCGCCGGCTGGTCGGTGCGGGTGCACCGCACCGGGGACCGGGGCGCCTCCTGGGTGGCCGGCGGGATGCTGGCCCCGCACAGCGAGGGCTGGCCCGGCGAGGAGCGGTTGCTGCACCTGGGCCTGGAGTCGCTGCGGCTGTGGCGCGAGGGCGGGTTCCTGGACGACCTGCCGCCCGAGGTGGTCACCGCGCGCGAGTCGCTGGTGGTCGCCGTCGACCGGGCCGACGTCGCGGACCTGCGCACCGTGGCCGACTGGCTCTCCGCGCAGGGCCATCCCGTGATCTGGGAGTCGGCGGCCCGTGACGTCGAACCCCTGCTGGCGCAGGGCATCCGGCACGGATTCCGGGCGCCCACCGAGCTGGCGGTGGACAACCGGGGCGTGCTCGACGCGCTGGGCGCGGACTGCGAGCGCCTCGGGGTGCGCTGGGCCCCGCCGGTGAGCGAATTGTCCGGAGCCGGCGGCGACGCGGTGGTGATCGCCAACGGCGTGGACGCGCCCGCGCTGTGGCCCGGCCTGCCGGTGCGCCCGGTGAAGGGCGAGGTGCTGCGTCTGCGCTGGAGAAAGGGGTGTATGCCGGTGCCGCAGAGGGTGATTCGGGCCCGTGTGCACGGGCGGCAGGTGTACCTGGTGCCGCGTCACGACGGGGTGGTCGTCGGGGCCACCCAGTACGAACACGGTCACGACACCGCCCCGGTGGTGTCCGGGGTGCGTGACCTGCTCGACGACGCGTGCGCGGTGCTGCCCGCGCTGGGCGAGTACGAGCTGGCCGAGTGCGCCGCGGGCCTGCGCCCGA
>NZ_JBYCLG010000336.1:0-13337 GCF_057473785.1 Mycobacterium sp. TH-M103 | reverse complement strand
CGCCGAACATGTTTCCGTGGTCGGTCATCCCGACCGCGGGCATCCCCAGCCGCTCCACCTCGGCGAGCATCGGCGTGATCTTCGCGGCACCGTCCAGCATCGAGTACTCGGTGTGGTTATGCAGGTGCACGAAAGAGGACTGGTTCATAGGGAGGCCAGTCTATGACCGAGGACCGACGCCGTTCGGGCGTGTCGCGAAGTGTGTCTTGCGGGCCTACCCGTAAAGCTCCACGAAGCGCTCGAGCGACTTCTGCACGTCGCCTTTGACGGCACGGGCGGCGGCCGAGCCCACCGGGCCGAACAGGGGACGTCCGCCCAGCTCGAGACGCAGGCCGAGGGTCGACCCAGCGGCGGTGGGCCGCACTGTGAGCGTCACGCCGTACCTGGCGCCGCCCTTGCCGGCCCCCGACATCGCGACCTCGTGCGGCGGGTTCCACGTGGTCACCGTCCAGGTGACGCGGTTGCGCATGCCCTTGGCCCGTGCCACGCCGACGATCTCGGTGCCCTCGGTGATCTCGTCGGGCAACTCGCTGCGCCACCCCTCGTGCATGACCAGCCACTCACCGAGCTCCGAGAGGTCCGATACCCGGTCCCACATGTCGTGGGGACTCATCGGCATGTCGGCGGTCATGTCCAGCGCGGCCATGGCGTGAGCCTAGCCCCGGCGCCGGCGCGGGCCGCGTGGAGCTCGTGTCGCGACACACGCGATTTGTCGCTACAAGGCGGGCGAAGAGCGAGCCGTCCGGCGCAGAGGCTGGTGTGACGACTGCGACCGACGAGACGGTAGTGGCCTGCGATGCTCCGACGGCGGCGGCCCGGGATCGCCTCGGGCGCTTAGCGGTCCGGCCCGCCGCGCAGGCGCTGACCGATCCGCAGGGCGGGCAGCAGCACGCTGCGTGGCGCGAACCTGCCGCTCATGCTGACCGCCTTGGGCACCACTCCCGGCACCACGCTGCGCTTGCCGGCGAGCATCCCCTCGATCGCGGCCTCGGCGACGTCACGCGGGGAGACCTGCGCCACCGGGATGCTGAAGCGCTCGGCACTGGCGATCTCGGCCCACTCGGTGGGCACCGGTCCGGGACACAGACAGGTGACCGACACGCCCGTCCCGTGCAGTTCTTCGTGGACGGCCTCGGAGAACGTCTGCACGAAAGCCTTGGTGGCCGAATAGACCGCCATGTAGGGCATCGGCTGGAACCCGGCGATCGACGCGATGTTCAGCACCGCGCCGACACCGCGCTCGACCATGCCGGCCAGGGCGGCGTGGGTGAGTTCCATCAACACCAGCGAGTTGAGGGTGACTTCTTCGCTTTCGCGTTCGAGCGGCAGCGTGTGGAACAGCCCGCTGGTGCCGAAACCGGCGCTGTTGCACAACCCGGCGATCGGTTCGCCGCGCAGCCGACCCGCCAACTCGCCGCGCGATCGCGGTGCGGACAGATCGAGAGGCAGAACCTCCACCCCGACCGAGTAGTCCGCACCGATCTCGTCGGCCAGTTCGTCGAGGCGCTCGCGCCGGCGCGCGACCAGCAGCAGCGGGAAGCCGCGCCGCCCCAGTCCCCGCGCCAGTTCGGCGCCGATGCCGGAGGAGGCGCCGGTGATCACGACGGTGGCGCGGTTGTCGGGTTTCGGAAGGCTCATGGTGTCACCAATGTATCCCGCGGGTCGCGCGCACAAACGTCTCGCTGCGTTTGTCCAGTTCGGCTGCATCGGAAGCGGATTCGCGACCCTTGGCGGCCTCGGAGTCGCTGAACATCCCGAAGGCGCGGTTGCGCACCATGTCCATGACCGCCGGGTTCACGGCGTCGGCGACGGCGGCGAACTGCCCGAAGGGCGAGCTCGCGCGCCGCGGCCGGTGCACGATGGCGTCGGCGATCACACCGGCGGCCTGTTCGGGCGTCAGCGCCGGGAACTTCTCGTACATCGTGGTGGGACTGATCATCGGGGTGCGCACCAGCGCCATGTGCACCGTGGTGAACCGGACGCCGTCGTTGACCGTCTCGGCCTGCAGCGAGTCGCACAGGCTGTCCAGCGCGGCCTTGCTGGCAATGTAGGCGCCGAAGCGCGGCGCGCGGGTCTGCACCCCGACCGACGAGACGTTGATGATCTGACCCGAGCCGCGTTCCCGCATCCCGGGGATGAACTTGAGGATGAGCTGCACGGCGCCGAGGTAGTTCAGCTGCATGGTCCGCTGGTAGTCGTGAATCCGGTCGTAGGACAGTTCCAGCGAGCGCCGGATCGAGCGCCCGGCGTTGTTGATCAGGATGTCGACGCCGCCCAGGTCGGCGAGCACCTGGTCGGCCATCGCGGCGATGGCGTCGGTGTCCGACAGGTCGCACGGATAGACATGGGCGGTTCCGCCTTTGCCGCGGATCTCGTCCGCGACCTTCTCGAGCTTTTCGAGGGTGCGGGCGACCAGCACCACGGTGCCACCCGCCTCCGCGATCTTCTTCGCGGCCGCCTCCCCGATGCCCGAGGACCCGCCGGTGATGAGCACCACCTTGCCCTCGACGGCGTCCTCGAGGGTGCGCCCCTGCACCGCGTCGAGCACGTTGCGCCAGTAGAACGGCCGGTAGCGCCCGGCCGAGTTGGGAGTGTTCACCAGATTGGACACAGCGGCCAGCGGTTTCTCGACCAGGTTGGTGAGGTCACCGAGGTTCATCAGCGGTCGCTCCTGAGGACAGGGTGGATGGTGTGACGCGGGTCATAGCGCAAACCTAGGACATCGGTCGGCGAATGGCTGTGGATAGCGACAGATTCCCGTCGTCTACGCCCGGGGACTCTCGAGGCCGCCCGCAAGATAACAGCCGGGCAAAGATCTGAGCACACGCTGCGAACAACCTGTGGACAACGCGGTGTAGCGCATACGACACCCGTCGAACGAGTCATACTTGGCAGGTATGAGACTGCTGCCCGCCACCGTCGCGGCCCTGGTCTTGAGCGTCTGCGGGTTGGCCGCAGCCCATCCAGCGGCCGGCACCACCGCGGGCGCCGACTGCGCCGCGCCGGTCAACGCGGTCAAACGGTTGATCTGCGCCGACCCGCATCTGAGCGAGCTCAACCACCGGACCAAGACCGCCTATCACAAGGCGCTGGCACGGCCCGGCGCCGACCGTGCGGCCCTGATGTCGGCGCGGAAGGACTGGAAGGCCGCCCGCGACGGCTGCGCCTACAACACCGAGGTCCGCCGCTGCGTGCTCGCCGCTTATCAACCCGCGGGCTTCGGCCAGCTCACCTCGCAGTTCTACCGCCAGCTGGCCCCGCCGAGCGCGGTGCTCAACTGGAAGGGTGACCACCAGGTTCTGTTCCTGCAACGGTCCGGCTACCGCGGCTCGGACAGCGCCGAGCACCGGGGCGAGCCCAAGCTGGTTTTCAACGGCGCGACGTTCATCTGCCGCCCCGAGTGAGCCGGGCCGCGCCCGCATGACTCGCACCTTCGAGGATGTGGTTGCCGAAGCCGAGCAGGTCTCGGTGGACGGTTGGGATTTCTCCTGGCTCGACGGACGGGCGACCGAGGAGCGCCCGTCCTGGGGTTACCAACGGCTGATGAGCCGGCGGTTGGCGGACGCGACGGCCGCCTGCGACCTCGACACCGGGGGCGGCGAGGTGCTCGCCGGCGCCGAGAAGTTCCCGCCCGCGATGGTCGCCACGGAGTCGTGGCCGCCCAACGCGGCCCTGGCCACCAAGCTGTTGCATCCGCGCGGCGTGGTGGTCGTGAAGACAAAGGACGAGGCCGAGTTGCCGTTCGCCGATGAAGCGTTCGACCTGGTGACCAGCCGGCATGCCATCACCGTGCGGTGGCCCGAGATCGCGCGGGTGCTGCGCCCGGGCGGCACCTACCTGGCGCAACAGATCGGCCCGGCGACCATGGCGGAGCTCGTCGAATACTTCATCGGGCCGCAGCCGGAGAAATGGGCCGAGCTGAGTCCGGACCACCAAGCCGCGCAGGCCCAAGCCGCCGGGTTGCAGGTGGTGGAGATGCGGATGGAGCGGATGCGCGCCGAGTTCTTCGACATCGGGGCCGTCATCTATTTCCTGCGCAAGGTGATCTGGACGGTGCCGGACTTCACGGTCCAGCGCTACCGCGAGCGGCTGGCCGAACTCCACGAGCGCATTCAGGCCGAGGGCTCCTTCGTCGCCCACTCCGCGCGGGTCCTCGCCGAGGCGCGCAAGCCCGCGTGATTCACCCTTCGGCCCGCAGCACGTCCAGGGCGTGCTGCAGGTCGGGCGGGTAGGGGCTGACGAACTCGACCCGCCGGCCGTCGGCCGGATGGACGAACGACAGGGACCGCGCGTGCAGCCATTGTCGTTCCAGGCCAAGCCTTTTCGCCAGCACCGGATCGGCCCCGTAGGTGAGGTCCCCGCAGCACGGGTGGTGCAGCGCGGCGAAATGCACCCGGATCTGGTGCGTGCGGCCGGTTTCCAGGTGCACGTTGAGCAGGCTGGCGGCGATGAAGGCCTCGCACGTGTCGTAGTGGGTGAGGCTGTGCCTGCCGTCCTTGGTGACCGCGAACTTCCACTCGGGGCCACGGTGGCGTCCGATCGGGGCGTCGATCGTCCCACTGGACGGATCCGGATGCCCTTGCACCAGCGCGTGGTAACGCTTGTCGACGGTGCGCTGCTTGAAGGCCCGTTTGAGCGCGGTGTAGGCGCGCTCGGACAACGCCACCACCATCACCCCGGAGGTGCCGACGTCGAGGCGATGCACGATCCCCTGCCGTTCGGGCACTCCCGACGTGGTGATCCGATAGCCCGCGGCGGCCAGGCCCCCCAACACCGTGGGCCCGCTCCAGCCGACGGACGCGTGCGCGGCCACCGCCGCCGGCTTGTCGACCACGACGATGTCCTCGTCGGAGTACAGGATCGTCATCCCCTCGATGTCGACGGGCGTGTTCTCCAGCGGCGGCGGCGCTTCGGGTATCCGCACCTGCAGCCAGGCGCCGGGTGTGAGCCGGTCGGACTTCCCGGCCGGCGCGCCGTCCAGTTCGACACCCCCCTCTTCGGCGATGGCCGCCGCGGCGCTGCGCGACAACCCCAGCAGGCGCGCCAGTCCGGCGTCGACACGCATGCCCGCCAGGCCCTCCGGGACGGGCATCGAGCGCTCGGTCAACGCCGGCCGGCCTTGCGCCGGCCCGCAGTGTCGAAGTCGTAGCCGAACACCGACAGCACCACCAGCAGGATGGCCCCGCCGACCACAGCCGGGTCGGCGACGTTGAACACCGGCCACCACCCGACCGACAGGAAGTCCACGACGTGTCCCCGCAGCGGGCCGGGCGACCGGAAGAACCGGTCGACCAGGTTGCCCGTCGCGCCGCCCAGGATCATGCCGAGGCCCACCGCCCACCACGGCGACACCAGCCGCCGCCCCATCCAGAAGATGCCGACCACCACACAGGTAGCGATCAGCGTCAGCATCCAGGTGTACCCGGTCGCCATCGAGAACGCGGCCCCCGAATTGCGCACCAAGGTCCAGGTCACCGTGTCACCGATGATGGAAACCGGCTGGCCCGGCGGCAGCAGCTTGACGGCGAGCACCTTGGTCACGACGTCCAAGGTCAGCACGACCGCGGCGACCGACAGCAACAGGCGCAGCCGCCGGGGCGGGTTCGCCGGGCTCCGCGGGCCAGAGCCTTCCGGTTCCCCGGATTCCGCGGCCGCCGTCACCGACTCCGCCGATCCACTGGGTTCCTCAGACACTCCCCCATCATCCCCTAAAGCCATTGCGGGATGATCCCCCCATGGCCCGGCTCACCGTCATCACCACCGGAGGCACGATCGCGACCAGTACCGGCGCCGACGGGGTGCGCCGGCCCACCCGCAGCGGAGCGGAGCTGATGTCGGGCCTGAACGTCGACCAGGACGTCGAGGACATCGACGTCGTCGACGTCCTGGCCGTGGACAGCTCGCAGCTGACCCCGCCCGATTGGGACCGCATCGGCGCCGCGGTTCGGGCGGCGGTCGACGGCGGCGCCGACGGCGTGGTCGTCACGCACGGCACCGACACCCTCGAAGAGACCGCGCTGTGGCTGGAACTGACCTATGCGGGGGCCGCACCGGTGGTGGTGACCGGCGCGATGCGCAGCGCCGACGCCCCCGACGCGGACGGTCCGGACAACCTGCGCGACGCGCTGGCCGTCGCGGCCAGCCCGGCGGCGGCCGGCCTCGGCGTGGTGGTGTGCTTCGCGGGCCGCGTGCTGCAACCGCTAGGCCTCTACAAGGTGACCACCTCGGACCTGAGCGGCTTCACCGGCGAACTGCTCGGCACCGTCGACGGCGAGGTGACGCTGACCCGCACCAAGACCCGGCCCTACGTCGGCGACCTGAACGCGGCCGAGGCGCCCCGGGTCGACATCGTCGCGGTGTACCCCGGCAGTGACGCGGTCGCGCTGGATGCGTGCGCGGCCGCCGGCGCCGCGGCCGTCGTGCTCGAGGCGGTGGGTTCGGGCAACGCCGGGGCGGCGGTGATCGACGGGGTCCGCCGGCACTGCCGCGACGGCGTGGTGGTCGCGGTGTCCACCCGGGTGCCCGGAGCGCGGGTCAGGGCGGGCTACGGCCCCGGCCAGGAACTGGTGGAGGCCGGCGCCGTGCTGGTGCCCCGCCTGCGGCCTTCCCAGGCCCGGCTGCTGCTGATGGCCGCGCTGGCCGCCGGACTACCGGTCGCCGCGGTCATCGCCCGCTGGGGCTGACGAATCGGCTTGCAGCGGAACGACATAGTCCGGCCAGGCCAGGGAGTCGACCGGGTTGGCGCCGACGAGGTCGCCGGTGTCGGCGGGGAACGTGCGCGCCTGCCCCGGACCGGAAGCACGGGTTTCGAAGCGCACGGTGACGACCCCGTGGCCCGCGCCCTGCACCCAGCCGTGACCGAGGTCGCGGTGGCCGACGTCGTCTCCGATCCGCCACGCCGACGTCTCCGCTTGGGCCGCGAACATCGCCTCGGTCGTGGTCTCGACGGGTGGGGATTCCACCTGGGACGCCGGCAGCTCCAAGTCCGGGAACAGCGACTCCTGCCGCACCTCAGTCAGCCCCGAAAAGCCAACGCCCAGAAGGCGAATCGGCCCGATCTCGCGGGGATCCAGCAGCAGCCGCCGGGCCGTCGCGACCAGCGCGCCGGCCTCGGTGGTGGCGTAGGGCAGCGTCGCCGAACGGGTCAGGGTGCTCATGTCGGATTTCTTCAGCTTGACCGTGACGGTGCGGGCGCCACGGCCGTCGCGCAGCAGCCGTCGATGCGCATGCTCGGCGATCGGTCCGATCGCCTCGAGCAACCGCTCCAGGCTGGTCAGGTCGGCCGCGAAGGTCGACTCGGCGCTGATCTGCTTGGCTTCGGCGCGCTCGGCGACGGGGCGGTCGTCGATGCCGAGGGCAAGCCGGTGCAGCGCCGGCCCGAGCGTCGCGCCCAGGATGTTTGCCGCCTCGACGTCGGTCAGCGCGGCCAGCTGCCCGATGGTCGCGATGCCGAGGCGGTGCAGCTTTTCCTCGGCGACGGGGCCGATTCCCCACAGCCGGCGCACCGGCAATCCGCCGAGCAGCGACCGTTCCTCGTCGCGGCGCACCACCCGGATTCCGTCGGGCTTGGCCAGGCCGGACGCGATCTTGGCGATCTGCTTGCCCGAGCCCGCGCCGACCGACGCCGTCAGCCCGGTTTCCTCGCGCACCCGGCGGCGCAGGTCCTCGCAGAACGTCTCGACGTCCGCGGCCGAGGCCCCGGCGAGCTGCACCGGCTCCCCGAAGCCCTCGTCGTGGGACAGCTGCTCGACCACCGGCAGCACCGAGCGCACGGTGTCGAAGACCCGCCGACTGGCCACGCCGTACACCACGCCGCGCGGCGGCAGCACCACCGCGGTGACCCCGATCAGCCGGCGGGCCTGGTGCATCGGCATGGCAGACCGGGCGCCGTACACCCGCGCCTCATAGCTGGCGCCCGCGACCACGCCCCGGCCGCCCAGGCCGCCGACCAGCACCGGCCGTCCCCGCAGGGTCGGTCGGGTGAGTTGTTCGACGGAGGCGAAGAACGCATCCATGTCCAGGTGCAGCACCCAGCGGGACTCCACACCTGCAGATGCTATTGGTCTAGGTTCGTCCGGTATGGCGATGAACCTGGCCCACCGGTGGTACTGCAACTCCGACCGCTGGAGTCGTGCGGTGCGGGCGCGCCTGTTGCCCTGGGTCCTCGGCGGCGTGGACCTGGGCGACAACACGCTGGAGATCGGCCCGGGCTACGGCGCCGTCCTGCGGCTGCTCGTCGACAGGACGCCGCGCCTCACCGCGGTCGAGATCGATCCGCCGATGGCGCAGCGCCTGCAACGGCTTTACGGAGACCGGGCGCACATCGTCAACGCCGACGGCACGAACACCGGATTGCCGGCCGGCGAGTTCAGCTCGGTGGTGTCGTTCACCATGCTGCACCACGTGCCGACCGCCGAACTACAGGACCGGTTGTTCGCCGAGGCCTTCCGGGTGCTGCGGCCCGGTGGTGTGTTCGCCGGCAGCGACAGCGTGTCCTCGCTGCGCTTCCGGCTCCTGCACATTCGCGACACCTGCAACACGGTCTCGCCCTCGACGCTGCCGGATCGCCTGCGCGCGGCTGGTTTTCGTGACATCCAAGTCGAGGTTCGGGGAGGCCGGCTGCGCTGGCGTGCTCGCAAGGGCTAGCCTTCGCCGAGATCGACGTTGCGCAGGGCCGCTCTCGCGATTTTCCTGCCAAATGTCGATTTCGCGTGCTGTCGGCGGCCGGTGTCACCATGCGGGCGTGAGGAACGTCTTTCTCGGCGGACAGGCCGTGGCGGCCGGCCCGCACGGCCTTCGATCTGGGCCGGCATCTGCCGCGCGCGGAGGCGGTGGCGCGGCTCGACGCACTCATGTACGCGACACCATTCGACCCAGCGGGTGTGCTGGAGCTCGCCAGGCGTTACCCCGGAGCCCGGGGCCTGCGGCGGCTGCGCGCGGTGCTGCCGCTCGTCGACGGTGGCGCCGCGTCCCCGAAGGAGACCTGGCTGCGGCTGTTGTTGATCGACGCGGGCTTTCCGCGGCCGGTCACACAGATACCGGTCGTCGAGGGCTGGCAACCCATCCGCTTCCTCGACATGGGCTGGAAGGACCGCAAGGTCGCCGCCGAGTACGACGGCGATCAGCATCGGACCAACCGCAAGCAGTACGTGAAAGACATTCGCTGTCAGGCGAAACTGCAGCGACTGGGCTGGATCGTCGTGCGGGTGGTAGCCGAGGACAGCGAAGAGGACATCATCGGCCGCGTCAGTGAGGCACTCGACCGTCGCGGATATCGCCGAGATTGACGTATTGCAGGCCCGCTCTCGCGGTTTGTCTGCAAAACGTCAATCTCGGCTCAGGCTCACCAGGACGCCGTCCCCGATCGCGACGGCGTCCGCTCCCGGCTCGCCGAATTCGAAGCTGGTGGCCAGGATTTCACCGGCGATCAGGTCGCGATGCGTCGCCGCCCAGTCGAGGCGCCCGGCGGGCACCGACATCACCACGGCGATGCGGTCGGAGACGTCCAGTCCGGTCGACTTTCGCAGCTCCTGCAGCTCACGGATCCGGTCCTTGGCCCAGCCCTCGGCCTCCAGCTCGGGCGTCACCGTGCCGTCGAGCACGACCAGGCCGGCCCCGTCGGGCAGCGCCGCGGTGAACTCCGGGTCGGCGGCCACCAGCCGCGAGCTGTACTCGCCCGGTTGCAGCACCGCCGGGCCCGCGGTCAGGGTGCCGTCCGGGTTGACGACGCCCTCGCCGGCCTTGACCGCCTTGATCGCGGCCTGCACGTCCTTGCCCAGCCGCGGCCCGGCCACCCGGGCATTCACGGTCAGCTCGAAACGGCCGTAGGTGTCGATGGCGTCGGTCAGCTCGACGGCCTTGACGTTGAGCTCGTCGGCAATGAGGCCGACATACGGCTCGAGGCTCTGCGGATTCTCCACTGCCACGGTCAGCTTCGGCAGCGGCAGCCGCACCCGGAGCTTCTTGGCCTTGCGCAGCGAGGACGCCGACGAGCACACGTCGCGGACCTGGTCCATCGCGGCCACGAGGTCCGGGTCGGCGGGCGCGACGCCCGCTTCGGGCCAGTCGGTCAGGTGCACCGAGCGCCCGCCGGTCAGACCGCGCCAGATGATCTCGGTGACCGACGGCAACAGCGGAGCGGCCAGCCGCGCGGTCACCTCCAGCACGGTGTGCAGGGTGTCGACGGCGTCGGGGTCCTCCTCCCAGAACCGCGAACGCGACCGCCGCACATACCAGTTCGTCAACGCCTCGGTGAACTGGCGCAGATGCTCGCAGGCCCGGGAGATGTCGCAGGTCTCCATCTCCGCGGTGAGGTCCTCGCGCAGCACCGCCAGCTTGGCCAGGATGTAGCGGTCCAGCACGTGCGGCGAGTCGGTGCGCCAGGTGCCGACCTTCGGCGCGTACAGGGCCAGGAAGCTGTAGGCGTTCCACAGCGGCAGCAGCACCTGGCGCACGCCCTCGCGGATGCCCTGCTCGGTGACGATCAGGTTGCCGCCGCGCAGGATCGGCGAGGCCATCAGGAACCAGCGCATGGCGTCGGAGCCGTCCCGGTCGAACACCTCGGTGACGTCGGGGTAGTTGCGCAGCGACTTGCTCATCTTCTGGCCGTCGGATCCCAGCACGATGCCATGTGCCACACAGGTTTTGAACGCCGGGCGGTCGAACAGGGCGGTGGCCAGCACGTGCAGCGTGTAGAACCAGCCGCGGGTCTGGCCGATGTACTCGACGATGAAGTCGCCCGGGTAGTGCGTCTGGAACCAATCCGCGTTGTCGAACGGGTAGTGCACCTGCGCGTACGGCATCGAGCCCGAGTCGAACCACACGTCGAGCACGTCGGAGATGCGCCGCATGGTGCTGCGACCGGTCGGATCGTCGGGGTTGGGCCGGGTGAGCTCGTCGATGTAGGGCCGGTGCAGGTTGTCCGGGCGCACCCCGAAGTCGCGCTCCAGCTCGTCCAGACTGCCGTAGACGTCGACGCGGGGATAGGCCGGGTCGTCGGACTTCCACACCGGAATCGGGGTACCCCAGTAGCGGTTTCGCGAGATCGACCAGTCGCGGGCGCCGGCCAGCCACTTGCCGAACTGGCCGCGCTTGACGTGCTCGGGGTACCAGGTGATCTGCT
This sequence comes from Mycobacterium sp. TH-M103, assembly GCF_057473785.1. Classification (NCBI taxonomy): domain Bacteria; kingdom Bacillati; phylum Actinomycetota; class Actinomycetes; order Mycobacteriales; family Mycobacteriaceae; genus Mycobacterium; species Mycobacterium sp. TH-M103. The sequence continues at coordinate 2,215 of NZ_JBYCLG010000336.1, read as the reverse complement.
CGTTGAGCTCCACCATGCGGTCCCGGAACTCGGTGACCGAGACGAACCACGACGACACCGCCCGGTAGATCAGCGGATTGCGGCAGCGCCAGCAGTGCGGGTAGGGGTGCTCGTAGGTCTCGTGGCGCAGCAGCACCGCGCCGTTGGCCGCGGCCGCCCCGCTCCCGTTCTTCAGGTCCCGGATGATCTGCGCGTTGGCGTCGAACACGTGCTGGCCCTGGTAGTCCGGGACTCCCGCGTCGAAGCGGCCCTTCGCGTCGACCGGGGTCACCGGCACGATGCCCGCCGCCTCGCAAACCGCCATGTCGTCCTCACCGTAAGCCGGTGCCATGTGCACAATCCCGGTGCCGTCCTCGGTGGTCACGAAGTCGCCCGGCAGCACCTGAAAAGCCTTGGGGCTCTCCATGAAATACGGGAACGGCGGCAGGTAGCGCACGCCCAGCAGGTCGGCGCCCCGCCAGGTGCCCAGGATCTCGGGCTCCTCCCCCAACTCGCGCGCATAGGCGGCCAGTCGCGCTTCGGCCAGCACGTAGCGCCGGCCGCCGGCCCCGACGACCACGTAGGTCACCTCCGGGTTGACGGCGACCGCCAGGTTCGACGGCAAGGTCCACGGCGTCGTCGTCCAGATCAGCAGGTACGCACCGTCCACCGGGCCACCTACCGCTTTGAAGCCGACCGTGAGCGCGGGGTCCTGGCGACTCTGGTAGACGTCGTCGTCCATCCGCAATTCGTGGTTGGACAAGGGGGTTTCGTCGCGCCAGCAGTACGGCAGCACCCGGTAGCCCTCGTAGGCCAGGCCCTTGTCCCACAGCCGCTTGAACGCCCAGATCACCGACTCCATGTACGGCAGGTCGAGCGTCTTGTAGTCGTTGTCGAAGTCCACCCAGCGGCCCTGCCGGGTGACGTAGGCCTGCCATTCGTCGGTGTAGCGCAGCACCGATTCGCGACAGGCGTCGTTGAACGCGGCGATGCCCATCGCGTCGATCTGCGACTTGTCGGTGATCCCCAGCTGGCGCTCGACTTCCAGCTCGGCGGGCAGCCCGTGGGTGTCCCAGCCGAAACGGCGCTCCACCTTGTAGCCGCGCATGGTGCGATACCGCGGGACGATGTCTTTGACGTATCCGGTGAGCAGGTGCCCGTAATGCGGCAGCCCGTTTGCGAACGGCGGCCCGTCGTAGAAGACGTATTCCGGGGCGCCGTCGCGGCGGGCGATGCTGGCGCGAAACGTGTCGTCGCGGTCCCAGAAGGCGAGAACCTCGAGCTCGAGCGCCGGGAAGTCGGGCGCCCGGCCGACCAGTTTGGGATAAGCCTTGTCCGTCACGTCGTGCGTCGTCTCCTGTGCCAAACGCCGTTACAGGGACGACGCCGCGCCGGGTGCGCGAGCGCCGCGGTACCACCCCGCTTGCCGCACTTTCGCGTGGCCGCTCATTGAAAGGCTGTGACGGGCCTACCCGTTCGGGTCTACTGGGCCGAGCTGGCTGTTCTTCCGAAGGCTCCCCGGTGATGGCCGGATCGATGCCGTTGGGTCGATTCTACCCAGCACTCAGGCGCGGACTTCGAGCACGCCGACGCGCCACAGCGCCGCATACACGTGCCGCAGCGGGATGCACAGCAGGTGAGCCGCGCCGTCGACCAGGGGGTCGCCGCCGAACGGCAGGCTGGCCGACCGGCGGGTGGCCTTCTTGGGCGCGGGCGCCGCAGCCGCGTCGGTGTCGCGCACCACCGTCAGCGTGCGGACGGGCGCCGGGCTTACCACTTCGTCGTACAGGGCTGCGGTCATCATCGCCTCCTCGGGGACTTCCAAAACGAGAACTGACTGGACTGACGCGTCCCGTCCCGTTGTGGTTCCGTCCCCAGAACGCCTGGCTGGTAAGCCTATTGGCGTAGTGACAACTCAGCCGAGTATGTCGTGCCGGAGAACGGATCGGGACGAGACGAAGTTCGGATTTCGACCCGGACTATCGCTGGAACTCATGCGTCCCTCACCTCCTCTACGGTCACGACTCGTGCGGACTACCCGCACGATCAGCGCGCACGCGTGGAATACAGGACCCGACGACCGTCGGAGACCGGCACCCCTCTCGTCAGAGTTTTGACACCACACGACGTGATCCGGTTGCCCGGAAGCCACCTGGGCTCAACCCTTAAGCCGGGAGGAGCTGTCCTGACCCGGGGCGTCTTTCGACGTTCGGGGTCAGTGGCCTGTATTCGTGTA
>NZ_JBYCLG010000335.1:0-4457 GCF_057473785.1 Mycobacterium sp. TH-M103 | reverse complement strand
GTGTGCGCGGGCCGGACGGTCGGCCGGGCGCGGACGGGGTGATTCCGGTGGCTTCTTCCCGGGTGCTGGCGATCTGGTGCATGGACTGGCCCGCGGTCGCGGCGGCGGTGGCGGCGGACCTGTCCGCGACGGCCCCGGTCGCGGTCACCCTGGCCAACCGGGTGATCGCCTGCTCGGCGGCCGCTCGCGTGGCGGGGGTGCGCAGGGGGCTGCGCCGCCGGGAGGCGGCGGCCCGCTGCCCGCAACTACACGTGGCGACCGCCGACGCCGACCGCGACGCCCGCCTCTTCGAGGCGGTGATCGCGGCGGTCGACGATCTGGTGCCCCGCGCCGAGGTGTTGCGCCCCGGGCTCCTGGTGCTGCCGGTGCGCGGGGCCGCTCGCTATTTCGGGTCCGAGCAACGGGCCGCCGAGCAGCTGATCGACGCGGTGGCCATGTCCGGCGCCGAGTGTCAGGTCGGGGTCGCCGACCAGCTGTCCACCGCGGTCTTCGCCGCGCGTGCGGGCCGGATCGTCCAACCCGGCGGCGACGCGAAATTCCTGTCGGCGCTGTCGATCCGTCAGCTGGCCACCGAGCCGAGCCTGGCCGGGCCGGGCCGGAAGGAGTTGGCGGACCTGTTGTGGCGGATGGGGATTCGCACCATCGGACAGTTCGCCGCGCTGCCCCGCCCCGACGTGGCCTCCCGGTTCGGCGCCGACGGCGTCACCGCGCACAAGTTCGCCCGCGGCGAGCCCGAGCGGGGGCCGTCCGGGCGGGAACCGCCGCCGGAGCTCGAGGCCGTGCTGGACTGCGATCCGCCGATCGACCGGGTCGATGCCGCGGCGTTCGCCGGGCGTTTGCTGGCCGGCACCTTGCACCGGGCGCTGATGGCCGCCGGGGTGGGGTGCACCCGGCTGGCCATCCACGCCGTCACCGAGGGCGGCGAGGAGCGCAGCCGGGTCTGGCGGTGCGCCGAGCCGTTGACCGAGGACGCCACCGCCGACCGGGTGCGCTGGCAGCTGGACGGGTGGCTGAGCTCCCGGAATGCCCGGGCCCGCCCGACGGCACCGGTGACGCTGCTGCGGCTGCGCGCCGTGGAGGTGGTGTCCGCCGAGGCGCTGCAATTGCCGTTATGGGGTGGCCTGGGCGAGGAGGACCGGCTGCGGGCCCGCCGGGCACTGGTGCGGGTGCAGGGCCTGCTCGGTCCGGAGGCGGTGCGGGTGCCGGTGCTGTCGGGCGGGCGCGGGCCGGCCGAACGCATCACGTTGATCCCGCTGGGCGACGAGCCGGCACCGCGGGCCGACCCCGCCCTGCCGTGGCCCGGCCGGCTGCCCGAGCCGTCGCCGTCGGTGTTGCTCGACGAGCCGGTGGAACTGCTTGACGGCCAAGGAAATCCGGTGCGGGTGACCGGCCGGGGGCTGTTCTCCGCCGACCCCGCGCGAATGATCGCGCACGGCGCCGACGAGCCGCTGCGCTGGTGGGCCGGCCCGTGGCCGGTCGACGAACGGTGGTGGGACCCCGACCGGGGTTCGGCCGGGGCGGGGAACCGCACCGCCCGCGCGCAGGTGTTGCTGGAAGGCGAGCGGGCGCTGCTGCTGTGCTATCGCCGCCGGCGCTGGTACCTCGAGGGGGGCTACGAATGACAGCTACGAATGACTTTGTGCGTCAACGTAGTCGATGCGGCGCAACGCCTCGGGGGTCAGGTCCTTCAGCGAGGGATAGCCGTCGACGGCCATGATCAGATCCGCCTCGGCCACCAGGGAGCGCAGCACGTGCACCACCCCGTCGACACCGCCGAGCGCCAGGGCGTAGGCGTACGGGCGGCCGATCCCCACCGCGGTCGCCCCCATCGCGACGGCCTTGATGATGTCGTCGCCGCCGCGGACCCCCGAGTCGAACAGCACCGGCAGCCCGTCGGCGGCCTCCACCACCTCCGGCAGGACGTCCAGCGTGGGCAGCCCACCGTTGGCCTGGCGGCCACCATGATTGGAGCAGTAGATGCCGTCGACGCCGATGTCTTTGGCGCGGCGCGCGTCGTCGGGGTGGCAGATGCCCTTGACCATCAGCGGCAGCGTGGTCTCCGAGCGCAGCCACTCCAGGTCGTCCCACCGGAACGGGCCACCGAAGATCGGCAACTTGCGCACCGCCGCCTCGTTGGCGTCCTCGCCAGGTTTCAGGCCGGCGCGGAACACCGGGTCGCTGGTGTAGTTGGCCAGACACCCACTGGGCACCTGCGGGTAGTTCCCGCCGGCCAGGTCGCGCGGGCGCCACCCGGTGACCCAGGTGTCCAGGGTGACGGCGATGCCCTTGAAGCCGCACGCCTCGGCGCGGTGCACCAGGCTGGCCGCCATCTCCCGGTCCGGCGGGGTGTACAGCTGGAAGAACGCCGGCGTGTCACCGAGCGCGGCGGCCACGTCCTCCATCGGGTCCGCCGTGAGCGTCCCCACGAAGAACGGGATGCCGGTGCGGACGGAGGCCCGCGCACACGCCAAATCGCCGTGGCCGTCCTGGGCGCACACCCCGATCACCCCGATCGGCGCCATGAACACCGGGGCGGGGAACCTCACCCCGAACAACTCGACCGACAGGTCGCGCTCGGCGGGGGCGATGCCCATGCGCGGATACAGGCCCCAGCGCTTGAACGCCTCGCAGTTGATGCGCTGGGTGTGCTCGTCACCGGCGCCTCCGGCCACATAGCTCCGCACCTTCGGCGTCATCGCGACTTTCGCTTGCGCCTCCAGCTCGTCGAACCCGATCGGGTACTGCGGCTGATGACCGTGCAGCGACTGGTTGTACAACTCGGTCTGGTAATCGGCAAAGGCCATATCGGGTGCAATACCCGACGGCCGGGTCACCAAACCGGGTTTGCCGCCACGCCGCGAGCCGCATGACTTGCGGCGTCGCCCGGCGTCGCTCCCCGGCGATGGGGACGCGGATCGCGATGACCCGACGCCGGCGCTACCCCTGTTCGGCGCGGACCCTCCGCGCCTGCGCCATCAGCCCCCGGCCGCCCGGCAGAGCCCCGATGACGTTGCGGGCCAACCGGTCCCGGAGGCCGCCGGTCGAGGTTTTGGCCTCGCCGGTGTGCAGGTGCCGTAGACCCAGCCCGGCCCACGCGGCGGCGACGACGCCGTCGGTCACGCCCGCCCGGGCCCGCCGCCGGTCGACGCCGGCCAGGCCGAACGCCGTCATCGAGTGCACGGTGTCGACCCAGACGCCGGCTGCCAGCACCTCGGGGGTGGGGTTGATGCCCGACAACAGCGCCTGGGTGAGATGACGCGCCCCCAGGATGCGGGCGACGACGAGCGAGGGCGGTCGACGTGCACGCCGTGCACCCGGGTCAGTACGACACCGGGAGCCGCCAGCAGCGCGACGCCCCACCCCGCGCGAACGATCTCGATGCGGCGAACCTTCATGGCTACTCAGGCCAGCCGACGTGCGAACGTCCCCACCCGGTCGATGAACCGGTCGAAGAACGCCGCCGGGTCGACCTCAACCCCGATGAGCGCATTGGGTTCTCGTCGCCCCGACCAGTCGGTCACCGTCATGCCGCGGGTGTGGGCGCCCGTGAGCTCGACGTCCACCGTCGCCGGGCGCACGGTGACGAGCCCGGGTTCCAGCGCCGCCGCGGCGGCCAGCGGGTCGTGCAGATGGGCCTCGAATCCGTGCCCGTTGTCGTGGTAGGCCTCCAGGTAGAACCGCATCGCGTCCTCGATCACCCGGATCAACGGGTTGGACGCCGTCGAGCGGGTACCGCGTTCGTCGCTCACGCTCATCGGCGTGGTCGTCGACCCCGCGGCGGCCGCCAGCCTGGCGAGGTGCTCGGGCGTCATCGCGACGGTGCGGGTCAGGTCCAGCCCGCACAGGACCGGCAGCTGCGCCCGCCCGGCGCTGAACGCCGCGAGCACCTCGGCGGCGGCCTCGGGGTCCACGCTCATGTTCCATTCCGCCACCGGCGTGACGTTGCCGCGGTGGTCGTAGGAGCCGCCCATGATCACCAGCCGGCGCAGCAGCGTCGGCAGCGCGGGCTCGGCGCGCAGCGCCAGCGCCAGGTTCGTCAACGGGCCGGTCGCCACGCCGATCAGCTCACCGGGGAAGGCGCGGGCCGCTCGCACCCAGGCCGTCGCGGAGTCGTGGCCGGTGAGCTCGAGGCTGCTCGGCGGCAGGTCGGCGTACCCCAGCCCGCGGGGGCCGTGCACCTTCGAGGGCGGACGCAGCGGTCCGGTCAGGGTGTCGCCGGGTCCCTTGGAAACCGGCACCCCGCTGATCCGGCACAGCTCGAGCAGGCCCAGGTTGTTCTCGCAAACCTGTTCCACTCCAACGTTTCCACCGGTCGAGGCGATGCCAACCAGGTTGGCACCGGGGCTGCCCAGCAGGTACAGCAACGCCAGCGCGTCGTCGACACCGGTGTCGACGTCGACGAATACCGGGGTCACCGTCGCAAGACTACCGGGACGCTCACGGCCACCGGGAGGCCA
>NZ_JBYCLG010000334.1:0-4768 GCF_057473785.1 Mycobacterium sp. TH-M103 | reverse complement strand
ACGAGGAACATCCCGCTCAGCACCGCGGGGTAGCCCCACTCCGCGTGCAACTCGGGCATGTCGGCGAAGTTCATCCCGTAGATCCCGGCGACCATCGTGGGCACCGCGAGGATGCCCGCAATAGCCGAGATCTTGCGCATGTCGCTGTTCTGCTGCATGCCCACGCGGGCCAGCGCGGCCTGCACCAGCGAGTTGAGCATGTCGTCGTAGGCGCTGATCTGGTCCGCGGCCTCCGTCTGGTGGTCGGCGACGTCGCGCAGGTAGCGCCGCACCTCCTTGGAGATCAGGTCCTTGTTCTCGGTCTGCATCCGCGAGAACGCGGTGGACAGCGGGCTCACGCACCGGCGCAGCTCGACGACCTCGCGCTTGAGCAGATAGATCGGCTCCACGTCCAGGGTGCGGCCCGGCGAGAACGCCACCTCCTCGATGGCGTCGATGTCGACCTCCATCAGGCGCGTCACGCCGAGGTAGTGGTCCACCACGTAGTCGGCGATGGCGTGCATCACCGCGTAGGGCCCCAGCCGCAGATGCTCGGGGTCGGTGTCCATCCGCTTGCGCACATCGGCCAGCCCGCTGTGCTCGCCATGGCGCACCGTGACGACGAACCCCTTGCCGACGAAGATCATGATCTCGCCGGTTTCCACGATCTGCCGGGCCAGCACGACCGATTCGTGCTCGACGTAGTTCACCGTCTTCAGCACGAGGAACAGCGTCTCGTCGTAGCGCTCCAGCTTGGGCCGCTGGTGGGCGTGCACGGCGTCCTCGACCGCCAGCGGATGCAGCCCGAACACGTCGGCCACCTCCTGCATGTGCTCGACGTCGGGTTCGTGCAACCCGATCCAGACGAACGCCTCGTGGTCGACGAGCTCGACCTCGCGCACCTTGTCCAGCGCGTCGGCGTAGCCGTATCTGCCGGGCAACCGGTGGCCGTCGACGTAGACGCCGCAGTCGACCAGGGGAGCGCCGCGGCCCGGTTCGGGGTGCACGTGATGCTGGTAGACGCGGGGCTGCGGCTTGGCGATCGGCCGCAAAGCTTCAGGTAATGCGTCGAATCCCTCGAACACATTTACCTCCGATCGCAGCGCAGGTCTGACCGGCGGTGCTTCATGCTACGCGTGTTCCGGCTCTTCAGCGCGACATCCGGGTGCGGGGATTGGGCGCCGGGCGCGGTGCGATAGTTTCGACCTGAAACCTGAACCGCAAGACCTTCTCCTCAAGGAGTAAACCGACGTGAGCGCAAGTCCTTTCAAGGTCGCCGTCACCGGCGCCGCCGGCCAGATCGGCTACAGCCTGTTGTTCCGCCTGGCCAGCGGTTCGCTGCTGGGTCCCGATCGCCCGATCGAGCTGCGCCTGCTCGAGATCGAGCCCGCACTCAAGGCGCTCGAGGGCGTCGTGATGGAACTCGACGACTGCGCCTTCCCGCTACTGGCGGGCATCGAGACCGGTTCGGACGCCAACAAGATCTTCGACGGCGCGAACCTGGCGCTGCTGGTCGGCGCCCGCCCGCGCGGCCCGGGCATGGAGCGCAGCGACCTGCTCGAGGCCAACGGGGCGATCTTCACCGCGCAGGGCAAGGCCCTCAACTCGGTGGCGGCCGACGACATCCGCGTCCTGATCACCGGCAACCCGGCCAACACCAACGGCCTGATCGCGATGAGCAACGCCCCGGACATCCCGCGCGAGCGGTTCACCGCGCTGACCCGCCTCGACCACAACCGGGCGCTGACGCAGCTGGCCAAGAAGGCCGGCGTCGCGGTCACCGACATCAAGAAGATGACGATTTGGGGCAACCACTCGGCCACCCAGTACCCCGACCTGTTCCACGCCGAGATCAACGGCAAGAACGCGGCCCAGGTCGTGGGCGACCAGGCCTGGATCGAGAACGACTTCATCCCGACCGTCGCCAAGCGTGGCGCGGCCGTCATCGACGCCCGCGGCGCCTCCTCGGCGGCCTCGGCCGCGTCGGCCACCGTCGACGCGGCCCGCGACTGGCTGCTGGGCTCGCCGGAGGGTGACTGGGTTTCGATGTCGGTGCTCTCCGATGGTTCCTACGGCGTGCCGGAGGGCCTGATGTCGTCGTTCCCGGTGACCACCAAGGACGGCAACTGGTCGATCGTCACCGGCCTCGAAATCGACGACTTCTCCCGTGCCCGCATCGACAAGACGACCGCGGAGCTGGCCGACGAGCGCAAGGCGGTCACGGAGCTGGGCCTGATCTGAGGCCGGCCAGCGAGGCGCCGATTAGGTCTACTAATCGGTAATTCAGTACCCTGGGCGCGTGCCGGAACACGAGCATTCCCCGATCGTCATCCACGACGAGGAGATCTTCGAGGCGCACGCGGGCGGAAAGCTTTCCGTGGCGCTGAACGCCCCGCTGGACACCCAGCGCGCCCTGTCGATCGCCTACACCCCAGGGGTGGCGCAGGTCAGCCGGGCGATCGCGACCGATCACACGCTGGCCGCGCGCTACACGTGGGCGAACCGGCTGGTGGCGGTGGTCAGCGACGGCAGCGCGGTGCTGGGCCTGGGCGACATCGGGCCCGCGGCGTCGCTGCCGGTGATGGAGGGCAAGTGCGCCCTGTTCCGGGCGTACGGCGGGCTCAACGCCATCCCGGTGGTGCTGGACACCAAGGATCCCGACGAGATCGTCGAGACGCTGGTGCGGCTGCGCCCGACGTTCGGCGCGGTCAACCTCGAGGACATCTCCGCGCCGCGCTGCTTCGACATCGAGCGCCGCCTCGTCGAGGCCCTGGACTGCCCGGTCATGCACGACGACCAGCACGGCACCGCGATCGTCGTGCTGGCCGCGCTGATGGGCGCGACCAAGCTGCTCGGCCGCGACATGTCCTCGCTGCGGGTCGCGGTCTCCGGGGCCGGAGCCGCGGGCGTCGCGTGCACCAACCTGCTCATGGCGATGGGCGTGTCGGACATCACCGTGCTGGACTCGCGCGGCATCCTGCACACCGGCCGTGACGACATGAACAGCGCCAAGGTCGGTCTGGCTCAGCGCACCAACCCGAGCGGTCTGACCGGCGGCATGGTCGAGGCCCTCGCCGGCGCGGACATGTTCCTCGGGGTGTCGGGCGGTCTCGTTCCCGAGGAGCTGATCGCCACGATGGCGCCCGACGGGATCGTGTTCGCGCTGTCCAACCCCGACCCCGAGATCCATCCCGAGGTCGCGGCCCGGCACGCGGCGGTGGTGGCCACCGGGCGCAGCGACTTCCCCAACCAGATCAACAACGTGCTGGCCTTCCCGGGAGTGTTCCGCGGCGCGCTGGACGCCAAGGCCGGCCGGATCACCGAGAAGATGATGGTCGCTGCCGCCGAGGCGATCTTCTCCGTGGTCAGCGACGACCTGGCCCCCGACCGGATCGTCCCGAGTCCGCTGGACCTGCGCGTCGGGGAAGCTGTGGCCAAGGCGGTGGCCATCGCCGCGGACACCGCAGCCCGCACGGGGTGAGTGTCGGCAGGCTGGCGGCGCTGCTGCTCGCCGCCCTGCTGGTGGTCGCCGGCTGCGGCAGCGACGACCACCGCGCCACCCCGCTGGTCGTCGGATCCCGCCCCGACCCCGAGTCGACGCTGCTGGCCGCCCTCTACGTGGCGGCGCTGCGGTCCTACGGCTTCGCGGCGGACGCGCGCACCGGCGCCGACCCGATGGCACAGCTGGACTCCGGCGCGTTCCTCGTCGTCCCCGCCTTTACCGGCCGGACGCTGCACGCGTTGCAACCGGACGCTCCGGCGCTCTCCGACAAGCAGGTGTACCGGGCCATGGTCGCCGCCCTGCCCGAGGGCATCGCCGCCGGTGACTACACGACGGCCGCGGAGGACAAACCCGTCGTGCTGGTCACCGGGGCCACCGCCCGGGCGTGGGGCGGCAGTGACACCGGCGCCGAGCTCGCCGCTCTGCCCAAACATTGCGCCGGGCTCGTCCTCGGGGCGGTTTCCGGGCGCCGCACACCCCCGTCGGTCGGCTCCTGCAAGCTCCCCGCCGCGCGCGAATTCCCCGACGATGCAACGATGTTCGCCGCGCTGCGGGATGCGCGGCTGACGGCGGCGTGGGCCACCACCGCCGACCCAAGCATTCCCCCCGACCTGGTCGCGCTGGCCGACGGCAAGCCCGCGCTGATCCGCGCCGAGAACGTCGTGCCGCTGTACCGCCGTAACGCCTTGAGCGAACGCCAGTTGCTGGCGGTCAACGAAGTGGCCGGAGTGCTCGACACCGCGGCGCTGGCCGGGATGCGCCGCCAGGTCGCAGGCGGTGCCGATCCGCAGGCCGTGGCCGGGGGATGGCTGGCCGAACACCCGCTGGGCCGTTAGCGCGTGGGGGGCAGCATCCGGCGCATCACCGGGCTGAACAGCTGCTGGTAGCCCGACCCGGTCAGCCGCACCAGGATGTCGAGCACCTTGGCGTCGCCGCCGACCAGCACCCGGGCCTTGTTCTTGCGCACCGCGTCCAGGATGATCTCGGCGGCCCGCTGCGGGCTGGTCCGCGCCATCTGCTTGTCGAACGTCCTGGCCAGTTCGTCACGGTCGAGCCCCTCGGCGGCGGTGGCATTGCGCGCGATCGCGGTCTTGATGCCGCCGGGATGAACCGTGGTCACGCCCACCGGGCGACCCGCCAGGATCATCTCCTGCCGCAGCGCCTCGGTGAAGCCGCGGACGGCGAACTTGGCGGAGTTGTAGGCGGCCTGCCCCGGCACCGAGAACAGCCCGAACACGCTCGAGATGTTGACGACGTGCCCGTCGCCGGAGGCGATCAGGTGCGGGA
>NZ_JBYCLG010000333.1:0-26933 GCF_057473785.1 Mycobacterium sp. TH-M103 | reverse complement strand
CGACCCGGTGCCCGGCTTGCTCCACACGCCGATGCTGCCGTTGTGGTTGGCCGCGACGTGCTTGACGATGGCCAGGCCCAGCCCGCTGCCGCCGGTGGCCCGCGAACGCGCCTTGTCGCCGCGGAAGAACCGCTCGAAAACCCGCTCCTGGTCTTCCAGCGCGATCCCGATGCCGCGGTCGGTGACGGCGATCTCGACGTTTTCGCCGCGACGGCGGCGGCTGATCGAGACCAGCGACCCCGTCGGCGAATAGGCGATCGCGTTGGACACCAGGTTGGCCAGCGCGGTGACCAGCAGCGTCTGGTCGCCCAGCACCTGCAGGCCGCTGGGCGCATCGGTACGGACCTCGATGTCGGCGTTGTCGGCGGCCACTTTGTGGCGTGAAATCGCCTCGGAGACAACGGTGTCGACGTCGATGGGGGCCACGTTGTGCAGCCGCTCGGCGCCCTGCAACCGGGACAGTTCGATGAGCTCGGCGACCATGTCGCCGAGCCGGTTGGCCTCGATGAGCACCTTCTCGGCAAAGCGGCGGACGGTCTCGGGGTCGTCCGCCGACGCCAGCAGGGCCTCGGCGAGCAGCGCCATGGCCCCGACGGGGGTCTTGAGCTCGTGGCTGACGTTGGCGACGAAGTCGCGCCGGGTCGCCTCCATGCGGGCGTAGTCGGACTGGTCGTGGACGAACACCACCGCGAACCGGCGGTCCTCCTCGCTCAGCAACCGGGCGTGCCCGTGCACCGACAACCCCGACCGGCCCGGCGCACGTTTCGCCGGCCGCAGGTCGAACTCGACGTCGTCGCCGTCCAGCGCCTGCTGCGCGGCCTGCCAGGCCTGGTCGTCGAGCTGCCGCTCGCGCACCAGGCCCAGCTCCTTGGCCCGCTCGTTGCGGTAGACGACGTCGCGATGGCAGTCCACCACCGCCGCACCCAACGGCATCAGTCCGACGATTCGCTGCAGCATCTGGGCGACGGTGATCCCGGTCGACTCGGCGGCCGCCCGCTGCCGGCGCTGGGCCAGCCGCGACGACAGGCGAATGCCGGCCGCAACACCTACGGCCAGCGCCAGCACGGACAAGACCCCGGCCAGCAACACTGCCGAGAACACCGTCACATGGAAAATCCTACAAATCCTTCTGAATGTTGCCCTAGCGGAATGAAGCCAAAATCGGACAAGTCACACGCTACGCAACAGGTATTCGGCTGCCGTTCACGCGATGTTTGGCAAACCGGGGTTTCGGGTGCCCACCCACGCCGCCGAGCGGCTAGGCGCGACCCTGCCCGGCAACCGCCGCGGCGCCGGCGGCGGCGGCCTCCGGGTCGAGGTACGTGCCGCCAGGAACCACCGGCCGCAGCTGCGCGTCCAAGTCGTAGCGCAGCGGGATGCCGGTGGGGATGTTCAGCCCGACGATCTCCTCGTCCGACATTTGGTCGAGGTACTTGATCATGGCGCGCAGCGAGTTGCCGTGCGCGACGACCAGCACCGTCTTGCCGCTGCGCAGATCCGGGACGATGACGTCGGTGAAATACGGCAGGAAACGGACCACCACGTCGGCCAGGCACTCGGTCAGCGGGCCGCCGCCGAGATCGGCGTAACGCGGGTCGGCGTCCTGGCTGAACTCGCTGCCCTTCTCGATCGGCGGCGGCGGGGTGTCATAGCTGCGTCGCCACGCCATGAACTGCTCGTCGCCGTAGCGCTGTTTGATGTCGGCCTTGTCGAGGCCCTGCAGCGCGCCGTAGTGGCGCTCGTTGAGCCGCCAGCTGCGCCGCACCGGGATCCACAGCCGGTCGGCGGCCTCGAGCGCCATGTTCGCCGTGCTGATCGCGCGCCGCAGCAGCGAGGTGTACAGCACGTCGGGCAGCAACTCGTGTTCGGCCAGCAACTGGCCGCTGCGGACCGCTTCGGCGCGCCCCTTGTCGGTCAGCCCGACGTCGACCCAGCCGGTGAACTGATTGCTTGCGTTCCACTTGCTCTCACCATGGCGCAGCAGCACCAACGTGCCGGGGTCTCGCATTTGCATCGGCCTAGCATCTCATGGGCGCGCGCGGTCCCCGTCGCCGTCCTCACCGTCCTCGTCGATCGTTGCTCGACTCCTCCTCATCGCGCTTCGCGCTCTGCATCGTCGTCCTCGTCGATCAGGTGGGCGAACGCCTGTAGGTTCTTCAGGGACTCGCCGCGCGACACCCGCCAGTCCCATTCCTTCTGGATCGACGAGCGAAAACCCAACTCCAGCAACGTGTTGAAGTCCGAGTCGACCGCCTCGAGGACCTGACCGAGCACCCGGTCGAGCTCGTCGGCGTCGACCGAGCCCAGCGACAACCTGCCCACCAGATAGATGTCGCCGACGTTGTCCAGGGTGTAGGCAACGCCGTAGAGGCGGCGGTTGCGCTTGAGCAGGAACCGGTAGACGCCCTCGTGGTTCTCGTCGGGTTTGCGGCACACGAAGGCCTCGACGCGCACCGAGTGCTCCCCGATGCTCAGGATGGTGTTGGCCTTGAGCTTGCGCTCGCCGGGCAGCTCCACGACGAGCCCCGGGAGGCCGCCGTGGGATCCGGGGGTCTCGGAGTAGGTCAGGCCGCTGGTCTGCAGCGCGCGCTCGATCACCTGCCGCACGGACTGGCCGGATTCGGAGGACGTCATGCCCCCACCCCCCGGCGCGACACCCAGCGACGCGGACCGCGCGTCGAGGCCCGGTCCGACGACAACGCGCCGCCGCGGCGCCGGCGCCCGGCGGTGAACTCCCCGATCGCCCGCCGGTAGCTGGCCAGCAGGGCGTCCGTGGTGTTCTCCCAGGAGAACGTCGCCGCGTGTGCCGCCGCGGCCCGGCTCATCGCCCCGGCCCGCGCCCCGTCGGTGAGCCGCAGCAGATCGCCGAGGGCCGCGGCCCAGTCGTCGATGTCGTGCCCGGCCACCAGCGTGCCGGAGACCCCGTCGCGCACCGCGACCGGCAGCCCGCCGACCGCGGCGGCCACCACCGGCGTGCCGCAGGCTTGCGCCTCGATGGCGACCAGACCGAACGACTCCGAATAGCTGGGCACCGCGACCAGATCGGCCGCCTGGAACAAGGTGGCCAGGTTCGCGCGCGACTGCGGCGGCAGGAACGTCACCCGCTGCGTGATGCCGAGTTCGCCGGCGAGGGAGACCAGCCCGTCTGGGGAGGCCAGCCCGCTGCCCGACGGCCCGCCGGCCACGACGACGCGCACCCCGGGCAGCTTCGCGGCGGCCCGCAACACGATGTCGGGCGCCTTCAGCGGCTGGATCCGGCCGACGAAGGCAACCACGGGCACGTCCAGCGGCAGCCCCAGGGCGGCCCGGGCGGCGCGGCGGTCGCCGGGCCGGAAGACGTCGAGGTCCACCCCGGGGTGGACCACGTCGATGCGCGCCGGATCGGCACGATGGATCGAAACCAATTGTCCCGCTTCGTCGTCGGTGTTGACGATCAACCGGTCGGCCTCGTCGACGACCTGCTGCTCGCCGACCGTGCGCAGCGGTGGCTCGGGTGCGTCGCCGTCGGCCAGGGCCGAGTTCTTGACCGCAGCCAGGGTGTGAGCGGTGTGCACCAGCGGGACCGCCCAGCGGTCGCGGGCCAGCCAGCCGACCTGCCCGGACAGCCAGTAGTGCGAATGCACGAGGTCGTAGTAGCCGGGCTCGTGGGAGGCCTCGGCTCGCAGCACCCCGGCCGCGAAGGCGCACAGCTGGGTGGGCAGGTCGTATTTGTCGAGGCCCTCGAACGGCCCGGCGACCACGTTGCGGACCAGCACGCCCGGCGCCACCCGCACGACCGGCGGGTCGGCCGACGCGGTGGCGCGGGTGAAGATCTCCACCTCGATGCCCCTGCGCGCCAGGTGCAAGGCGCTTTGCAGGACGTAGACGTTCATGCCGCCGGCGTCGCCGGTGCCCGGCTGGGCCAGCGGCGAGGTGTGCACCGCCAGCAACGCAACCCGGCGCGGGGTCAGCGCAAAACGGCTCGCTTTGTCGCCGGATGGCCGGGAGGCGTCATCGTGCCGCACACTGTCATCTTTACAGGACGGGTCCGCAGGCGGCCCGCGCGCGCCCGCGGCACGGCCCTACCGGGTCCGGCGGATCGCGCCCACCGGGTCGGCGTACAGGCCGGCCAGCGACACCGTGCCCGCCCCGGCCTCCTGCACCCGGTCGCCGAAAGCGGTGGCGCGGATCTCGCGCTGCGGCAGCGTCGAGCGGGCGGCGAATGCCGCCTTGAGCTGCTCCATCGCCTCGGGATATTCGGTGAAGGCCTGACCACCGACCACGAGCTCATCGGGATTGAGCAGGTCGCGCAGCAACGCCACCGCCTCACCGAGCACCCGCGCCCGCTCCGCCAGCAGCTCCCGGGCCGGCCGGTTGCCGGCGCGGGCCACCCGCAGCAGGTCGGTGACGGCGCCGGTGGACCCGGTGGCCGGCCCCGCGGGGATGATCCGCAGCCGCCGCGCGGCGGCCAGCACCGCCTCGTCGCTGACGGTGGACTCCAGCCGCCCGGTGCCGCCGAGCAGTTCGGAGTGGGCAGGCAGCGGCGCGATGGTGCCGGGGCCGCTGGCCGGGGTGTGCACCCGGCCGCCGATCACCAGCGCGTAACCCACCGTCTCGCGCGCGTAGACGTACAGGCTGGTCGGCGAGCTGGGCGCGAACCGCCGCTGACCGAGTAGCAGCTCGGCGCCGGCCATGGCGTCGACGTGCGAGGCCACCGACACCGGCAGGCCCAGCGCGTCGGCCAGCACCGCGCCGACGGGGGCCTGCCGCCAGCCCAGCCGCGGATGGTCGACGCAGCCCGCCGCGCCGTCGACGGTGCCGCCGATGGCCACCCCCGCCCACAGCGGGCGGCGCCGGTGCCAGCGCCGCAGATACCGGGCGGCGCTGTCGGCCAGCGCGGCCAGCGCCGTCCCGGCCGGATGCAGCGGTGTCGGCGTCGCGACGGTGTCCAGGGTGCGGCCGCACAGGTCGGTGGCCACGATGCTGGTAGTTCGCGCACCGATGTGCATGCCCAGCGTCACGAACGGTTCGTGGTTGATCTCCACAGGCACCCGTGGGCGCCCGATGGCCCCGGCGACGACCAGGTCGGCGCGCTCCCGCAGCAGACCCGCGTCGAGCAGGGCGGTGACCTGACGGTTGACCGTCGCGACGCTCAGCGAGGTGACGCCGGCGATGAGGTCACGCGCGACGGGGCCGCGCAACCGCACGGCACGAAAGACGGACGCGGCCGCGGAGTCCGAGAGGTGCAGGGCCGGCGGAAAGATCCGGGGGTGTTGCCGGGTGTGGGCCTTTCGGCCGGCCCCGTGCCGGCCGGAGGTGAGGGTGCCGGAGGTGAGGGTGCCGGAGGTGAGGGTGCCGGAGGTGAGGGTGGTAGAGCGCACGAGCGTCCTTTGTCCGATTGTCGATGGCCGGTCTTTGGCCACGCCTGAAGATCAGGGGCGGCAAAGTGCGCGGCGACAACACGAGTGGCCCGCGAGACGACACGCGGTGCTCGTGCTGGACAAGGCGCTGGGGTGCACATCGGCAATTTAACACGTTCACTAGACCTCAAATAAGCGTGTCGGCGTCGGCGGGTTCCCAGGATTCTTCGGGATGTCGTTTCCGGTCGGCGGTGGGCGGCTTTGTTGGGCGGTGACGGTTGTCATCGGGTGTGTGAGCGGTCCTGGATTGGCTGGATTATCGCTGCTGCGTGGGTTTGTCGGGTGTGTGGACATGCGGGGACGATGCGCGGTGTTTCGGTTCGGGCGAAGAGGGCGAGTGTCGTGGGCGGGCGCGGCAGGGCCCGAAGGTCGGTTCAGGGTGCAGACGTCAGCCAAAGCGAGTGCGTTCAATGGTGGTGTAGGCGCTGAGGAATCGGTCCAGGCTGGGGTGGTAGCCGATGATCCGCACGGTGATGGCGCGGGCGTGGCGGATGATCATGGCGGGGATGAGGATCGCCTGGGTGGTGAAGCGGCGGAACTCCATGGTGATCCACTCGCGGCGGTCGGCTTTGCGGTGCAGCATCATGGCGAACCAGGACTTGATGTTCCAGGCCAGGGCGGCGATGACCATGTAGGCCCAGTTGGATACCAGGTCATAGAGCGGCACCCGTAACGCGTTGACACCGTTTTTGAGCTGCTCGATGACGTTTTCCTGGTCGCAGCGGTCGTTGGCGCAGGCCACGACCTGTGCGGGGGTCAAGTCGGTGCGGGTGGTGATGTAGAAGAAGTAGCGGATCTCCTCGATGAGGGCCGCCTCGCCGCGGGACTTGCTGATGTTCTTGCGCAGCGCGATCACCCGGTAGGGTCGGCGGCATTTGCCGGGCTGGTAGCTGAACTCGGCGACGTGCTCGCAGGTGAGTTCCAGGTTGACGTAGCCGCGTTCGGCGACGATGCGCCGCTTGTGGTTGGGCTCGCGCCGGCGCCGCTGCCCAGTCCGCGCCGGCTCGGGGTCGGGCCGGCGCAGCGGTGTCCAGTCAGCCTCGGTCAGCGCCTCGGCGCGCGAGCGCAGCGCGGTGTTGCAGTCCATGCCGAACACGAAATCGACCCGCTGGGCCCAGTCGTC
Source organism: Mycobacterium sp. TH-M103 (assembly GCF_057473785.1). Classification (NCBI taxonomy): domain Bacteria; kingdom Bacillati; phylum Actinomycetota; class Actinomycetes; order Mycobacteriales; family Mycobacteriaceae; genus Mycobacterium; species Mycobacterium sp. TH-M103. The sequence continues at coordinate 20,411 of NZ_JBYCLG010000333.1, read as the reverse complement.
GAAGTGCGCGGTCAACGAGAAGTCGGTGTCCCCGCGCACACATACTCGCTGGGCGTGCGGGGCGACCAGGTCGATCGCCTTGTCGATCCAGGCCGCCGCGCCGGCGTGGCTGGGCGCGTTGCCCGGCCGGTTGACCAGGTAGAGCACCTCCTTGGTGTTGGCCAGCGACACGATCAGCGGCGCATACCCCCAGATGCCCTTATAGGACATATCCATTCCGGCCTTGTGCTGCCCGTAGGTGGGGGCGATGGTGCCGTCGACGTCGAGGTAGGCGACCGGGCCGAGCAGCTCACGACCCCGGTGCGCCCACAGCTGCGGGCGCACCGCGTTGATCGCCTCCATCAACGTCGCCACGTCGGCCCGGCTGAACCGGCGACAGAAATCACCGGCCGTGGTCGGGTCCGGGATCAACTGCGCGCCCAAGGCGTTCATATAGGCGCTGTCGTGGCGCAGCCGCTCGATGTCTTCGAGCCGAGTGCCCCCGCACGCCACGTTGTAGGCCAGGTTGAGCACGTGGTCGGATTCGTGATAGGGCAGGTGCACCTTAAGCAACTGCAGGTCCTCGTCGATCCGCTCGACCAGCCCCAGCCGGGTCACCAGCCGGTGCAGCGCGGCGATGCCACCGAAAGCGGTGGCGTCGATGTTCGCACCGACCTCATAGCGCACCACACCCGTGTTCAGCATCGGCGCGGGCTGCGCGCCCCAACTCCCCGCCCGCGCGTGCCGCGCCGCCACCCTACGCCGCCGCGCGGCGATGTTCCGCCTACTCTGCTTATGGGTTATCCTCTTCACCACAAAGGCCTTTCCTGCCGGGCTGCGTTGAGACCGCAAAACCCAACCAGGATAAGGCCTTTGCCAAATTCTCACCCGCCGACACGCTTACTGAAGGACTAGAGTGGCTCCGATGACGACAGTGGGCGGGGACCAACGGGTCGCGGTAGTCACCGGTGCCAGTTCCGGGATCGGGGCGGCGACCGCCAGAACCCTTGCCACGCAAGGGTTTCACGTCGTCGCGGTGGCCCGTCGCGCCGACCGGATCCAAGCCCTGGCCGACGAGGTCGGCGGGACAGCGATTGTGGCGGACGTCACAGACGACTCGGCGGTCGACGCGCTGGCCGATGCGCTGGATCGGGTTGACGTGCTGGTGAACAACGCCGGCGGCGCGCGGGGGCTGGAGCCGGTCGCCGACGCCCAACTCGAGCACTGGCGGTGGATGTGGGAGACCAACGTGCTGGGCACGCTGCGCGTCACCCGCGCGCTGCTGCCCAAGCTGGTCGACTCCGGTGACGGCCTCATCGTCACCGTCACCTCGGTCGCGGGATTCGAGGTCTACGACGGCGGCGCGGGTTACACCGCGGCCAAGCACGCCCAGGGCGCGCTGCACCGCACGCTGCGCGGCGAATTGCTCGGAAAACCGGTGCGGCTCACCGAGATCGCCCCGGGGGCGGTCGAGACCGAGTTCTCCCTGGTCCGCTTCGACGGCGACGAACAGCGCGCGGACGCGGTGTACACGGGCATCACGCCGCTGACGGCCGCCGACGTCGCCGAGGTGATCGGTTTCGTGGCCTCCCGGCCCGCCCACGTCGACCTGGACCTGGTCGTCATGCGGCCGCGCGACCAGGCGTCGGCCAGTCGGTTCAACCGCCGACGCCAGGCGACGTCGTAGCGGTCGTGGTGGTCGGCGTCCCGGACAGCGTGGGAGCGTCCGACGGCGTGACCGGCGCGGTGACGGGGATCTGGGAGGCCGGCGGGTGCGCGGTCGGCGGCGGCAGCGCCGACATCGCCACCCACGTGTCCCAGTCCACGGCCCAGTCCCAGATGTCGCCGTCGGCGTAGGACAGCTGGATCGGGCTGCCGGTCACCTCGACCGGGTCGCCGTAGATCGCGGTCCGGTAGTACTCCTCGGCGTCGGCGGTCGAGAGGTTGATGCAGCCGTTGGTGACGTTGCTGTTGCCCTGCGCGTCCGCGCTCGAGGGGTTGGCGTGGATGAACTCGCCGTTGTTGGAGATGCGCACCGCCCAGCGCTCGTGGGCGTTGGTGTAGCCGGCGGCCGGGTTGGACATGTAGAAGTCGGAGTACTTCTCGGTGACCACGTGGATGCCGTTGCGGGTGACGTTGCGGGCCAGGTCGCCCTCGCCGTAGCTGCAAGGGAAGTCCATGATGACGCCGTCGTCGGTGACGACCTGGATGCGGTGCGAGGTGACCTCGGCCTTGACCACCTGCCGCCGGCCGATCTGAATCTTCAGCGACATGTCCTGCGCCCCGTAGGCGCCGTCGCCGAACGGCACCCCGTAGAACTTGGCATCGACGTTGACCGAGGTGCCCGCCGGGTAGTACTCGCGGGGGCGCCAGTGCACGCGGGAGCCCTTCGCCTCGTCGGGCAGCCAGGCCCAGGAGCCCTCGACCGGTGGCTCGGTGGTGACGGTAATGGCCTTCTCGACGGCGGCCTTGTCGCTGATCGGCGAGTCGAACTGGATGATGACCGGCGCCGCGACACCGACGGTCTGGCCGTCGGCCAGCTGGAATCCCCCGTCGATCGTCTTGGTGGGGCTCACGGTGGTGAACTTGGCCGCGACGGGAACCGCCTTGCCGTCGTGGCCGACCACCGAACCGCTCCAGGTGTAGGTCGAGTCGTAGCCCAGCGGCTCGGTGACCGTGTAGGCGGTGCGGTCGGAGTTGAACACCCCGGCGGCGACCTTGCCCGCCGAGTTCGTCAGCGCCAGCTTCTGGAACCAGCCCTCGCCGACCTGGGCGCTGACCGCGGCGGTGGGGACCACGTTGGCGGCGGCGTCGGCCGGCTGGAACTTCAGCTGCGGCGCCGGCGGTTCGTTCTTTTGAACATGCCTGGTCACGGTGCCGCCGCAGGCGGCCAGGACGCCGGGGGCGAAGGCGCCGAGCCCCAGAGCAGCCAAAGCCAGGCGCCGGTTGATCGGCGGCGGGACGCTGGATCTGCTCACGCCAAACAAAGATACCGGGAGATAACGACCAGCCCCGGACGCGACGACTCGCGAACCGCCCCTGACCGCCGGAAACCTACAGCTAGAGCGCGCAGCCGAACAGCACCGGCTCCGGCGACAATGTGATGCCAAACACGTCGCGCACCCCGTCGCGTACGGTCCGGGCCAGGGCGATGACGTCCGCGGCGGTGGCGCCCCCGCGGTTGGTCAGGGCGAGCGCGTGCTTGGTGGACAGCCGGCAGCGTGCCGCCGCGTCGTCCGGGAACCCTTTCGCGAAGCCCGCCCGCTCCACCAGCCAGCCGGCGGCCAGCTTGACACCGTGCGGCGCCGGGTAGTGCGGGACCGGCCCCTCACGGGCCAGCCGCTCGTAGACGTCTCGGGCGACCACCGGGTTGGTGAAGAACGATCCCACGCTCCACGTGTCATGGTCCGCCGCGTCGAGCACCATGCCCTTGCGGGCGCGCAGGCTCAGCACCGCGTCGCGAACCGACCGCGGATCGGCACGCTCGCCGGCGGCCGAGTTCAGCGCGGCGGCCAGCTCGCCGTAGCGCAGCGGTGCGCTGCGCCCGGATGCGTCCAGCGCGAACTCCACCTCCAGCACGACGGCGGGCACCCCGCGCCCCGACCGGCCGGCCCGCTTGAAGACGCTGGTGCGATAGCCGAAGCCCAGCTCACCCGCCGGTATCCAGCACACCGCACCGCTGCTGCGGTCAAGCACCCGGACGCGGGTGATCGTGTCGGCCACTTCCGCGCCATAGGCCCCGACGTTCTGCACCGGGGTCGCCCCCGCCGAGCCCGGGATGCCGGACAGGCATTCCAGCCCACCCAGCCCGTGCTCGACGGCGGTGACGACGACGTCGTCCCACACCGCGCCGGCCTCCGCGCGGAGCCGATCGCCCTCGACGGTGATACCGGCGCCGGCCAACCGCACCGCAGTCAGGTCCGTAAGGGTGTCCTCGATCACGACGTTGGAGCCGCCGGCAAAGATCAGCAGCGGTCCGCCGCCGCGGGCCTCGGCGTCGAGTTGCCGCACGACGGCGACCACCTGCTCGGTGCTGGTACAGGTGATGAGGCGCCGCGCGACCGGCCCGACGCGCAGCGTGGTCAGCGGCGCCAGCGGCACCGCCTCGGCGACCTGCGCGCCGGCGTAGCCGGAACCGGCACCGCTGGGTGTCATGGGCCGTAACGGTAGCCTGACCAGCTATGCCGCGTTCATTCGACTTATCCGCCGACTACTCTGGCGGCGTCGAAGACATCTACCGCGCCTTCCAGGAGGAGGAGTACTGGCGGGCCCGGCTGGCCGACATTCCCGTCGACGAGGCCGAGGTCGAGTCGATCCGGGTCGGCGGCCGGTCCGGTGACGGGGCCACCATCGCGGTGGTCACCCGGCAGGTGGTGCGCAGCCACAACCTGCCCGCCATGGTCACGCAGCTACACCGCGGTGACCTGTGCATCCGGCGCGAGGAGACCTGGGGGCCGGTCACCGACGGGGCCGCGACGGCCTCCATCGCCGGGGAGATCGTGGACGCCCCGGTGAACGTGTGGGGCACCGCCGAGCTGTCGCCCGCGCCCTGCGGCGCCCGCCTGGATTTCCGCATCACCGTGCAGGTGCGGGCGCCGATCATCGGCGGCAAGGTCGAGAAGATCATCGGCACGCGCCTGGCCGAGCTGGTGGCCGCCGAACAGCGCTTCACCAGCGAGTGGATCGCGGGCAACACGCTCTAAGCTGGCGGCCATGCGAATCGCCCTGGCGCAGATTCTCAGTGGCACCGAGCCCGCGGCGAACCTGGAGCTGGTCCGCGAGTACACCGGCCGGGCCGCCGACGCCGGCGCGCGCCTGGTGGTGTTCCCCGAGGCGACGATGTGCCGGTTCGGCGTCCCGCTGGCGCCCGTCGCCGAGCCGGTCGACGGGCCCTGGGCGGACGGCGTCCGCCGGATCGCGGCCGACTTCGATGTCACCGTGATCGCCGGGATGTTCGCCCCGGCCGGCGACGGCCGGGTGACGAACACGCTGATCGCGGCGGGACCGGGATCGTCGAAGCAGCCCTCGGACCGGCTGTGGGCCCACTACGACAAGATCCACCTCTACGACGCGTTCGGGTTCACCGAGTCGCGGACCGTCGCGCCCGGCCACGAGCCGGTGGTGATCACCGTCGACGGCGTCCGGGTGGGGTTGAGCGTGTGCTACGACATTCGGTTCCCCGAGCTCTACACCGAGCTCGCCCTGCGTGGCGCCCAGCTGATCGTCGTCTGCGCGTCCTGGGGTGCGGGCCCGGGCAAGCTCGAGCAGTGGCGGCTGCTGGTCCGTGCCCGCGCGCTGGACTCGACGAGCTACGTCGCGGCGGCCGGCCAGGCCGACCCCGGGCAGGACCTCGCGGCCTCGGGCGCGCCGACCGGGGTGGGCGGCAGCCTGGTGGCCTCGCCGCTGGGTGAGGTGATCGCGTCGGCCGGGTCGCACCCCGAACTGGTGTTCGCCGACATCGACGTCGACCGGGTGGCGCGCGCCCGGGACGCCATCGCGGTGCTGCGCAACCGCTCGGCGTTCGCTCGCGCCGATAGGGCAGAATCGGTTGAGTGACGAACCCACAAGGACCACCGAACGAGGGCCCGCCGATGTGGTCCCGTCCCGGCAACCACGGTCCCTTCGGTCAACCACCTACCGAGCGACCCACCGAGCGGATGCCCGCCGGCGATCCGTCCCAGGGACCGCCGGCTCCCGGCCCCGGCCAGCAGCCCGGCCAGACCGACCAGCTGGGGGCACCGCACGCGCCCCGGCAGCGTCCGCCCTACGCCCCGCCGCCGAGCCCGCCCACGCCGCCGACGGAGCGGATGGCGAAAGCTAACGAGGACCCGTCGGGCGGGAAGCGCAAGCGGCGCTTCCTGCGTGACCCGCTGTCCATCCTGCTGGTCTTCATCATCGTGTTCGCGCTGCTGATCGGGGGGCTGGTGGGGGCCGAGCTGTACGCCCGCCACGTGGCCGACACCAAGGTCGCCGAGGCGGTGGCCTGCGAAGTCAAGGACAAGGCCACCGCGTCGTTCGGGGTGACGCCGTTGATGCTGTGGCAGCTGGCCACCAAACACTTCACCAACATCTCGGTGTCGACGGCCGGCAACCAGATCCGCGACGCCAAGGGCATGAAGATCGCCATCGACATCCGGAACGTCCAGCTCAAGTCGACGGCCAACTCCAAGGGCACCATCGGATCGCTGGACGCCACCATCACCTGGACGGCCGAAGGCATCAAGCAGACCGTGCAGAACTCCATCCCGGTCCTGGGTCCGTTCGTCACCAACAGCGTGACCACCCACCCCAAGGACGGGACCATCGAGCTCAAGGGCATGCTCGACAACATCACCGCCAAGCCGATCGTGCAGGGCAAGGGGCTGCAGCTGCAGATCCAGACGTTCAACGCGCTGGGCTTCACGATGCCGAAGGAATCCGTGCAGTCGACGCTGGACAACTTCACCACGAAGTTGACCCAAAACTACCCTTTGGGCATCCACGCGGACAGCGTGCAGGTCACCGACACCGGGGTGGTGAGCAAGTTCTCCACCCAGAACGCGACGATCCCCACCGGCGGCGGCGGCCAGGACCCCTGCTTCGCCAACCTCTGAGGCTCGGCGGCCCGGGCGTTCAGTCCAGCCCGTCGAGCACCGCGCGGGTGCCCGACAGGCCGAGCCGGGTCGCGCCGGCATCGAGCATCGCCAGGGCGTCGGCGGCGGTGCGGATCCCGCCGCTGGCCTTGACCCCCAGCCGGCCGCCGACGGTCTGTGCCATCAGCGCGACCGCGCGCACCGACGCCCCGCCCGCGGGGTGAAACCCGGTCGAGGTCTTGACGAAGTCGGCACCGGCCGCCTCGGCGGCGCGACAGGAGTCCACCAGCGCGCGCTCACCGGCCCGGCCCAACAGCACCGCCGACTCCACGATCACCTTGAGCACCGCCCCGGGAACGGCGACCCGCACCGCCTCGATGTCGCGGCGCACCGCGTCCACGTCGCCGCTGAGCGCCGCGCCGACATCGATGACCATGTCGATCTCGGCGGCGCCGTCGGCCACGGCCCCGCCCGCTTCGAGCGCCTTGACCGCCGGCACGTGCTTGCCCGACGGGAAACCGGCCACCGCGGCGACCCGCACACCGCCCCCGGCGGCCCGCACCATCGACGGCGACACGCACACCGCGTACACCCCCAGCTCGACGGCCTCGGCGACCAGGCTCGTCACGTCGGCGTCGGTGGCCTCGGGTTTGAGCAGCGTGTGGTCCACCAGGGCGGCCAGTTGTGCTCGGGTGGGCCGGCCCGCCACTAGGACACGTCTTCCGCGCCGCCGGGATTACATCCCGAGGCCACCATCTCGTCGTAGCCGACCACGGGCCGCCACGGCTCCAGGTTCCAGCTGACCTTGCCAGGCAGCGCCCGTTCGGCGAACTGCCAGTGGCAGATGAACTGCGCGCGCATGCCGGGGGTTCCGGCGTTCGGGGCCAGCGCGAGCACCTCCGACCAGGCCTCGTCGGCCGCGGCGGCCGTCCCGGGCCGCAGGGAGGTGATCCGCGCGGCCGGTGTCGGGAAGACCCGCAGGCGCGGCATGCCGGACCACTGCGTCCACTGCGTGTGATCGACGTAGGGCGGCGACGGCACCGGGCCGCGAACGGGGTCGGCCCCGGCGGTGGGCACCGGACCCGTCAGCGCGACGAGCGCCGCGACCAGCGCGGCCGGCAGGGCCCTCATCCCGCTAACGCGACTTGCCCTGGATTTCGAGGAGCTTGGGCCGGACGTCGACCAGGTACACCCCGGCCGCGCAGGCGGCGATCGCCGTCCCCAGCACACCGAAGACGAAACTCAGGATGGAGGTCAGCGCCACGGCCAAGCCGAGGATGATCAACCACACCGGCTTGGTCAGCTTGTCGGCGGCGGTGTAGGCGTCGGGCCGCTGCAGCGCCGCATGCACAAAGGCGTACACGGCCGTCACCAGGACGGCGATCTGCAAGACCAACATGACGGTGCCCACGAGGTGTGTCACGCCTCAAGGGTATGCGGGCGCCGCCGGAAACGTCGACTCCGGTGGTCCGGGTCGCGCGACGGGCGACCCGGACCACGGCTCACTTCTGGGTGACCTTCTTGGCAGGCGCCTTCTTGGCAGGCGCCTTCTTGGCCGGCGCCTTCTTGGCGGGGGCCTTCTTGGCGACGGCCTTGGCCGGCTCGTCGGCCTTCTTGGGCAGGTCGATGCCGACCAGCTTGGCCGCCCGCTCCCCGACCGCGCGGGTCTGCGACGCCACGGTGCCGAGCGCCTCCTGGGTCAGCTCGACGGCCTGGTCCACGTAGCCCTCGGCGCGCGCCGCGGTGTCCTCGAAGGGCCGCTGGCTGCGTAGCCGCTGCAGCGCGGCCTCGCCGCGCTCGACCAGCTCGTTGTAGCGGCCGGTCGCCGCCTCCATGTAGCCCTCGGCGGCCTTGCGCAGCTCGTCGGCGGTGAACCGCTCGCGCAGCTCGGTCAGCTGCTCGGGCAGGTCCTCCTGCATCTTGGCCAGGCGGGCACGACTCTCCTCGACGCGGCCGCGGGTGTCGGTGCGCGTCTCCTCGGCGCGGTCGCGCATGTTGGCGATCAGGTCGTTGACGGTCGCCAGCGCCAGGTCGGCCGCGCCCAGCGCCGCCAGCAACGGGGCCCGTAGGTCTTCGATGTTCGAGTTTTCTGCCATGGTTGTTCCTTTCATGGTTTCTTTTCGTGGTCTGTGGTTATTCCGTGGTGCGTCGGAAACTCAGGGCCAGCGTCGGCCGCCGCCGCTGCGGTCGTCAAGAGCCGCGCTGTGTCGTGATGCGCAATTTGCCGGAAGACCTCCTGATGGTTTCTGGATAGACCGGCGGCCGATTATCTATGCGTTGCCGGCTCACCGGCGGACTCGTCGGCAACGGGGCCGGCGCCACCCTCCTCGAGGGCGGCTTCGTTCTGGTGGGCGAACGAGGCGTAGATGTCGAGCAGGATCTGCTTTTGACGCTCGGTGATCGCCGTGTCGGTGACGATGGCGTCGCGGACCTGGCTGGTCTCGCCCGGCTCGAGAATGCCCGCCCGTACGTAGAGAACCTCCGCGGAGACCCGCAGGGCCTTTGCTATCTGGTTCAGGACGTCGGCGGAGGGTTTGCGCAACCCGCGCTCGACCTGGCTCAGGTACGGATTGCTGACGCCGGACCGTTCGGCCAGCTGCCGCACCGACACCTGGGCGAGTTCGCGCTGGCTCCGGATGAAGCTGCCGATGTCGGAGGCCATGTCAGAGGCCGCCGTGGACACCTTGGCGGAGAGCTTCTCCTCCGCTGGCATTGCGCACTCCTGGGTCGTCGGGCCTATCGGACGGCACCAGCGTACGGAGCGGTGCTTGCTTTTGCAAGCACTGGTTAGCACTTCTCAGAACATTAGCTGCGCGACGGCATAGATGATGAGTCCCGCCAGCGCGCCCACCACGGTGCCGTTGATCCGGATGAATTGCAGGTCGCGCCCCACGTGCAACTCGATGCGCCGGCTGGCCTCGTCGGCGTTCCAGCGTTCGATCGTCTCGGTGATTATCGCGGTGATCTCCACCCCGTACTGGGTGACCAGGTGCTGCGCCGCCCTGACCATCCAGTCGTCCACCTTGTCGCGCAGTTCGGCGTCGTCGCGCAAGGATTCGCCGATGCGCACGACCGTGTCGGCGATGCGCGAACGCAGGGTGCTGGACGGGTCGTCGACGCCTTCGAGCACCAGCCGCTTGAGCGTCCGCCAGGCGGTCGCGGCGGCGTTGCCGATCTCCTCGCGCGCCATCAGCTGCTCCTTGACGGCGTCGGCGCGCGCGATGGTGTCCGGGTCGTGCTGCAGGTCCTCGGCGAACTCGAACAGGAATCGGGTGGCAGAGCGCCGCAATTCGTGGTCGGGGTTGCGGCGCACCTTGTCGGTGAAATCCATCAGTTCGCGGTGAATGCGGTCGCCGACGAGCTGGTCGACGAACCGCGGCGACCAGCTCGGCGAATCGCGCTCGACCACCCGCTGGATGACCTCGCCGGCGTTGAGCGACCATTGAAAGGCGCGGTCGGCCAGCAACTGGATCAGCGCCTCCTGCCGGTTCTCGGCCAGCAGCGTGCCCAGCACCCGCCCCACGGGCGGACCCCACTGCGGTTCGCCGATGCGGCGCACGATCATCCGGTCGATGACCTGCTGAACGTCGTCGTCGCGCAACAGCTCCACCAGAACCCGCAGCACCGTCGCGGTCTCACCGGCCACCCGCCCGGCGTGCGGGGCCTCCGACAGCCACTTGCCCAGCCGTCCGGGCACCTCTGCGTCGCGCAGCTTGGTCGCCACGACCGCCGGCGACAGGAAGTTCTCCCGCACGAAGGTTCCCAGGCCCTCGCCGAGCTGGTCCTTCTTGCGCTTGATGATCGCGGTGTGCGGGATGGGAATGCCCAGCGGATGCTTGAACAGCGCGGTCACTGCGAACCAGTCGGCGAGGGCACCCACCATCCCGGCCTCCGCGGCGGCGCCGACGTAGCCGACCCAGGCGGCCGCGCCGCCCTGCGCCTGCACCCACCGGCAGGCGAGAAACACACCGGTGGCACCGACCAGGAAGCCGAGCGCCACGAGCTTCATCCGGCGCAGACCGACCCGCCGCTCGACGTCGGCCTGCGGGTCCGCGCCGGCGAACGACTCCGCCAACGACGCGCGGGGCCGCGCCGGCGCCTCGACCCGAGCGGGGAGCCTATGCGCCACCGGGCCAGCATTCTCGTGCCACCACACCATCATCCATGCACCACCGGTCCGTCGTCGGCATCCGTGCGGACGGTGCGCTCCGCGGCGTCCGCCGGGCCGTAGTATCGAGGGCGTCTAGTGAATGGGAATTCGTGACAGTGGCTGAGCACCTCCCGGCCGGGACCGTGAAGACCGACGGCCGAAAACGGCGTTGGCACCAGCACAAGGTCGAGCGTCGCAACGAGTTGGTCGACGGCACGATCGACGCGATCCGCCGCCGGGGCCGGTTCGTGAGCATGGACGAGATCGCCGCCGAGGTCGGGGTGTCCAAGACCGTGCTGTACCGCTACTTCGTCGACAAGAACGACCTGACGACGGCGGTGATGATGCGCTTCGCGCAGACCACCCTGATCCCCAACATGGCGGCCGCGCTGTCTTCGAACCTCGACGGCATCGACCTGACCCGGGAGGTCATCCGGGTGTACGTCGACACGGTGGCGTCCGAACCCGAGCCGTACCGGTTCGTCATGGCAAACAGCTCGGCCAGCAAGAGCAAGGTGATCGCCGACTCCGAACGCATCATCGCGCGCATGCTCGCCGTGCTGATGCGCCGCCGCATGCACGAGGCCGGGATGGACACCGGCGGGGTGGAACCGTGGGCCTACCTGATCGTCGGCGGGGTCCAGCTGGCCACCCACTCCTGGATGTCGGACCCGCGGATGACCAGCGACGAGCTCATCGACTACCTGACCATGCTCAGCTGGAGCGCGCTGCGCGGGATCGTCGAGGTCGGCGGGTCGCTCGAGAAGTTCCGCGCGGAGCCGCACCCCTCGCCGATCGTCCCGCCGCCCGGGGAATGAGCCGTCGGGTACGCCCGAATTCCGGCAAAACATTTCCCTTTCGGGATCGCAACGGTCACGCGTGACGTACCCGGCGTAAGGGGACTTTAACCGCGAGAGCGGCTAGCATGCAGGGGATGCGTAGGGGGTAGTCGGGATGCGCCGTTGACAGCGCCCGTGCCTCACTGACACAGAAAGGCCCATCACGTGATGTCCGTGCAGCTCACGCCGCATTTCGGCAATGTGCAAGCCCATTACGACCTGTCCGACGACTTCTTTCGGCTGTTCCTGGACCCCACCCAGACCTACAGCTGCGCCTACTTCGAACGCGACGACATGACGCTGCAGGAGGCCCAGCTCGCCAAGATCGACCTGTCGCTGGGCAAACTCGCGCTCGAGCCGGGGATGACCCTGCTCGACATCGGCTGCGGCTGGGGCGCCACCATGCGGCGGGCCATCGAGAAGTACGACGTCAACGTGGTGGGGCTGACGCTCTCGGAAAACCAGGCCGAGCACGTCCAGAAGACGTTCGACCAGATGGACACCGCCCGCTCGCGTCGTGTGCTGCTCGAAGGCTGGGAGAAGTTCCACGAACCGGTCGACCGGATCGTCTCGATCGGCGCGTTCGAGCACTTCGGCCGCCAGCGCTGGGGCCACTTCTTCCACATGGCCCACCGGGTGCTGCCGGCGGACGGCCTCATGATGTTGCACACCATCACGCGCCCCACCTTCAAGGAGGCTCGGGCGAAGGGCAGGCCGCTGACCCACGAGGTCGTTCACTTCACCCAGTTCATCCTGGCCGAGATCTTCCCGGGCGGCTGGCTGCCGACCATCCCGTCGGTCGAGGAGCACGCGACCGCGGCGGGCTTCAAGGTGACCCGTATCCAGTCGCTGCAACTGCACTACGCGAGAACCCTGGACAACTGGGCCGCCGCCCTCGAGGCGAACAAGGACGAAGCCATCGCGACCCAGTCGGAGGAGGTCTACGACCGGTACATGAAATACCTCACCGGCTGCGCCAAACTGTTCCGTCAGGGATACACCGACGTCAACCAGTTCACGCTGGAAAAGTAGCGGCGCAACGCTCACTTCACCAAAGTGAATTGCCCCACATTGCTGATGCCCTTACGGAAGAAGTTCTCACACCCGGTCAGATAGTGCATGTACCGGTCGTAGACCTCTTGCGATTGGACGGCGATCGCCTTTTCTTTGTTGGCCTCCAGGTTGGCCGCCCAGATATTGAGGGTCCGCTCGTAGTGCTCGCGCAGCAATTGCACTCGCTCGACGGAAAACCCGGCGGGCTCAGCGAATTTGAAAATGTCTTCCTGCGTCGGCAACTGTCCGCCCGGGAAGATCTCGGTGCCGATGAAGCGCGCGAACCGGATATCGCTCATGGTCAGCGAGATGCCGAGCGCCGGCATCTGCTGCCACTGATAGGTCAGGATAGTGTGCAACAGCATCCGGCCGTCGTCGGGCAGAATCTCATGGGCGCGCTCGAAGAACGCCGGCCAGCGATCCGCCTTGAATGCCTCGAAGGCACCGATGCTGACGATCCGGTCGACCTTGTCCTCGAACTCTTCCCAGCCCTGCAACCGCACCTCGACGTTGCGTTCGGTGGGAATACCGGCGAGCCTCTTCTTGCTGTAAGCGAACTGGTTGCGGCTCAATGTGATTCCGATGACGTTGACGTCGAACTTCTCGACCGCGCGCTGCAGCGCGCCGCCCCAGCCGCACCCGATGTCGAGCACCGTCATGCCGGGTTCGAGGTTCAGCTTGCCCAGCGCGAGGTCGAACTTCGCGTTCTGCGCCTCCTCCAGCGTCATGTCGTCACGCTCGAAGTACGCGCAGGTGTAACCCATGGTGGGGTCTAGGAATAACGCGAAAAACTCATCGGAGACGTCGTAGATCGATTGCGACTCTTCGTAGTACGGCTTCAGCGCTGTCATGCTCTTCGTGAACCTCCCGGCTATTGAACTGCTGAATAGTAACCGATCGGCCTGAGCCTGCCATAAAGGCTCAGTAGGCGTAGAAGCCCCTGCCCGATTTCTTGCCGAGCCGACCCGCCTCCACCATGCGCAGCAACAGCGGCGGGGGGGCGTACTGCGACTCCTTGAACTCGTCGAACATCTTGTCCGCGATCAGCTTGAGTGTGTCCAGGCCGACGAGGTCGGACAGCCGCAGCGGGCCCATCGGATGCGACAGCCCGGCCACGACTGCCTTGTCGACGTCCTCCACGCCGGCAAAGCCGGCCTCCACCATCCGGATCGCCGACAGCAGGTACGGCACCAACAGCGCGTTGACGACGAAACCGGAACGGTCCGAGCACCGCACCACCTGCTTGCCCAGCACCGCGCCGGCGAACTCCTCGGTGCGGGCGGCGGCGCCTTCGTCGGTGACCAGCGTGCACACCAACTCGACCAGCGGCAGCACCGGGACGGGGTTGAAGAAATGCAGGCCCAGCACGCGCTGCGGGTTCTTGGTGGCCGCCGCGATCTTCATGATCGGAATGCTCGAGGTGTTGGACGCCAGCACCGCGTCCGGGTCGGTGACGACCCGATCCAGCTCGGCGAAGACCTCCGCCTTGACCGCCTCGTCCTCGACGATGGCCTCGATCACCAGCTGCCGGTCGGCCAGGTCCGCCAGGTCGGTGGTGAAGGTGAGCTTGCCCAGCGCGCGGTCGCGCTCCCGTTCGGTCACCTTGCCCGCGCTGACGCCGCGCTCGAGCGACTTGACGATGCGGTTGCGGCCCGCGGTGATCAAGGCCTCGGTGGTCTCGAACACCGTCACGTCGACACCGGCCCGCACGGAGACCTCGGCGATACCCGATCCCATCTGCCCCGCCCCGACAACACCGACCCGCTGGATCCCTGCGTCGCTCACAAGCTCCTCCTCAACTGCGCGAGCAGACGCAGAATCGCCTCAACTGAGGTACAAGAGTGCGATTCTGCGTCTGCTCGGCAGACTAACCTCGGCGGACTAACTCAGTGGAACTGGCCCTCTTCGGTAGAGCCCGTCAGCGCGGTCGTCGACGAGTTCGGGTCGACCGTGGTGGCGATGCGGTCGAAGTACCCGGCGCCGACCTCGCGCTGGTGCTTGGTCGCGGTGTAGCCCCGCTCCTCGGCGGCGAACTCGCGTTCCTGCAGCTCGACGTAGGCGCTCATCTGGTTGCGGGCGTAGCCGTAGGCCAGGTCGAACATGGAGTAGTTCAGCGCGTGGAAACCGGCCAGCGTGATGAACTGGAACTTGAATCCCATTGCGGCAAGCTCCTTTTGGAACTTCGCAATGGTGCTGTCGTCGAGGTGCTTGCGCCAGTTGAACGACGGCGAGCAGTTGTAGGCCAGCATCTGGTCGGGGTAGGAGGCCTTGACCGCCTCGGAGAACTTGCGCGCCAGCTCGAGGTCGGGAGTCCCGGTCTCCATCCAGATCAGGTCGGCGTACGGGGCGTAGGCCTTGGCGCGCGCGATGCAGGGCTCGATGCCGTTGCGGGTGCGGTAGAAGCCCTCCCGCGTGCGCTCACCGGTGATGAACGGCCGGTCGCGCTCGTCGACGTCCGAGGTGATCAGCGTGGCCGCCTCGGCGTCCGTGCGGGCGATCACGACGGTCGGGACGTCGCACACGTCGGCGGCCAGCCGGGCCGAGGTCAGCGTGCGGATGTGCTGCTGGGTCGGGATCAGCACCTTGCCGCCCAGGTGGCCACACTTCTTCTCCGACGCCAGCTGGTCCTCCCAGTGGGTGCCCGCGACGCCGGCGGCGATCATGGCCTTCTGCAGCTCGAAGACGTTGAGGGCGCCACCGAAGCCGGCCTCGCCGTCGGCGACGATCGGCGCCAGCCAGTTCTCCACCGAGGTGTCGCCCTCGATCTTGGCGATCTGGTCGGCGCGCTGCAGCGCGTTGTTGATCCGGCGGACCACCTGCGGCACCGAGTTGGCCGGGTACAGGCTCTGGTCGGGGTAGGTGTGGCCGGACAGGTTGGCGTCGCCGGCCACCTGCCAGCCCGACAGGTAGATCGCCTTGAGGCCGGCGCGCACCTGCTGGACGGCCATGTTGCCGGTCAGGGCACCCAGCGCGTTGACCCACTCCAGGTCGTGCAACTCGTCCCACAACACCTCGGCGCCGCGGCGCGCCAGCGTGTACTCCTCGACGACCGTGCCCTGCAGCGCGACGACGTCTTCGGCGCTGTAGGTGCGGGTCACGTCCTTCCACCGCGGGTTGGTGTCCCAGTCCTGCTGGGTCTTCTCGGCGCTCTTCGGGGTGCCAACGACAGACATTGGGCTTGACTCCTTAACAAACTTTGATCGTCGCGGCCGGTGACGCCTTACGGCGTAGCTACGGGCCCGACTTCGCTGATGTGCTAACTCGACTTTGGCACAGCTTGCGGACCCGAGTCCACCCGTTTCAATTGCCAATTTAGGCAACGACTTTCGCCGAGTTTGCAAATTTTGCGAAGAAGGTCTGAAGCTTAACCGTTTCAGAAGCTACCCGCTGGTAACCGCAAAGCCGCAGGTCAACCGCGAAAATGCCGGGGTGGGCGCGCCGGGCACCCCCGAGTCAGAGCGCGAAGAGCGCGGCGACGGCTTTTGTCTCGTCGGCGACCGCATATGTGAGCGTCGTAACAGCCCGATCGGCCAGATCGGCGCCGAACCGATCGGTCGATCCCGCCGGGTGGACGTGCGAAATGATCTCGAGCTTGTCGCCCAGCGCCACCGGCGCCTCGTGTTCGATGGTCACGCGCAGCGGGCCCGCGAGCAACTCGGTGTGCGACGCGAGATAGTCCTCGATCACGCTCCAGTAGACCGAGTTGTTCATGTGGTCGAACAGGTCGATGTCGGTGACGCGCACCGGGAACTCGTGGATCTCGCGCGCGTCCTCGCGACTGCCGGGCTTCAGGTAGCCCTTCCAGCGCAGCCGGTCGACGTCGGTCGTCTTGCGCAGCCCGTCCAGGAAGTCGTCGGCGATGCGCGAGGGCATCTGGGTGTCCCGGTTGATGTTGATCCAGAACGCCTCGGACTCGATCAGCCCGCCCTTGCGGCCGTCGACCCGCACCCGCATCTCACACCACCGGTTGGAGGTACCCGAGCACCACCTGCGCAGACGCAGCATGTCCTGGAACTCGATCGGGCGGATCAGGTCCACCATGGTGCGGCGGACGATCCACAATGGATGGGTCTCCTCGAAACCCATCTCGCGCAGCTGATCCTGCCCGATGTCCTGGATGTGCCGAGCGGCGGCGTCCAGCCGCAGCCGGCCGGTGCGGTCGATGTCACCGACCCGCAGCGGCCATTCGCGATCGAACACGTCGGGGTGGCCGTCCGGGACCGGCATCATTCTCTTATCCAGGCTCACGGCGTCGCTCCCCGTACTCTTGTCGGCACCCAAGCTTGACGCCGGGCCCGATGCGAATCATGCCAATGGCGTCACCCGAATACCAATTGTGACAAAGCCATATTCGGATGCCAACTCTGCAAATCCGGTCTTCGCAGGACGGGTAGGCTCGGGGGCGTGTCGAAGACATTCGTCGGCTCTCGCGTGCGCCAGCTGCGCAACGAGCGGGGGTTCTCCCAGGCCGCGCTGGCTCAGATGCTGGAGATCTCGCCGAGCTACCTAAACCAGATCGAGCACGACGTGCGTCCGCTGACGGTCGCCGTGTTGCTGCGGATCACCGAGGTGTTCGGGGTGGACGCGACCTTCTTCGCCTCGCAGGACGACACCCGGCTGGTGGCCGAGTTGCGCGAGGTGACGATGGACCGCGACCTCGACATCGACGTCGACCCCACCGAGGTCGCCGAGATGGTCAGCGATCACCCCGCCCTGGCCCGGGCGGTGGTCAACCTGCACCGGCGCTACCGGATCACCACCGCACAACTTGCCGCCGCCACCGAGGAGCGGTTCTTCGACGGCAGCGGCACCGGGTCCATCACCATGCCCCACGAAGAGGTCCGCGACTACTTCTACCAACGCCAGAATTACCTGCACGAGCTGGACACCGCCGCCGAGGACCTCACCATCCAGATGCGGCTGCACCACGGCGATCTGGCCCGCGAGTTGAACCGCCGGCTCACCGAGGTGCACGGCGTGCACATCAACCGGCGCATCGACCTCGGCGACACCGTGCTGCACCGCTACGACCCCGCGACCAAGACGCTGGAGATCAGCACCCATCTCTCGCTGGGCCAGCAGGTGTTCAAGATGGCCGCCGAACTGGCCTACCTCGAGTTCGGCGACCTGATCGACAGCCTGGTCACCGAGGGGAAGTTCACCAGCGACGAGTCGCACACCCTGGCCCGGCTGGGGCTGGCCAACTACTTCGCCGCAGCAGCGGTACTGCCGTATCGGCAGTTCCACGACGTCGCGGAGAACTTCCGCTACGACGTCGAGCGGCTGTCGTCGTTCTACGCGGTGAGCTACGAGACCATCGCCCACCGGCTCTCGACGTTGCAGCGGCCGTCGATGCGCGGCGTCCCGTTCTCCTTCATCCGCGTGGACCGCGCCGGCAACATGTCGAAGCGCCAGTCCGCTACCGGTTTTCACTTCTCCTCCAGCGGCGGCACCTGTCCGCTGTGGAACGTCTACGAGACGTTCGCCAACCCCGGCAAGATCTCGGTGCAGGTCGCCCAGATGCCCGACGGGCGCAACTACATGTGGGTGGCCCGCACCGTGGAGCGCCGCGCCGCGCGGTATGGTCAGCCCGGTAAAACCTTCGCGATCGGGCTGGGCTGCGAACTTCGCCACGCCCACCGGCTCGTGTACTCGGAAGGACTCGACTTGTCGGGTGAGATCGCCACACCGATCGGCGCGGGTTGCCGTGTCTGCGAACGCGACAACTGCCCGCAACGGGCGTTCCCGGCGCTGGGGCGCGCGCTCGACCTCGACGAGCACCGCAGCACCGTGTCCCCTTACCTGGTGAAGCAGCCATGACCGCGCCGGCGGGGCGGGGCCGGATTCCCTCGACGACGAGGCTTCGCGACCTGGGGCTGGTCAACTGGGTGGCGGCGCGGGTGATGGCACGCACCGTGCGGGCGCCGGAAATGCATCTGTTCACCACACTGGGCCGGCACCGGCGGCTGTTGTGGTTCTGGATGCCCTATTCCGGCGCGCTGCTGCGGGGCCGGTTGCCGCGGGCTGACGCCGAGTTGGTGATCCTGCGGGTCGGACACGTGCGCGGGTGCGAGTACGAGTTACAGCACCATCGGCGGATGGGACGTCAGGCGGGACTGGACGCGGCCACCCAGGCGGCGATCTTCGCCTGGCCGCAGGCCGCCGACGGCGCCGCCACGCTGGACGCCCGCCAGGTCGCGCTGCTGCGCGCGACCGACGAGTTCCTCACCGCCCGCACGCTGACCGGTGCGACCTGGCAACAGCTGGCTTGTCACCTCGATCAGCGGCAGCTGATCGAATTCTGTTTGTTGGCAAGCCAGTACGACGGTCTGGCCGCGACGATCATCACGCTCGACATTCCGTTGGACAACCCGCGCCCAAGGTAGGCGCTACAGGTAGGTGTCGGCCAGCACGGCCACGGTCAGGGCCACGGGCAGGATCGGCAGCCCGATCGCGAAAGCCGCCCAGGCGAGCTTGCGGCGCCGCCGCAGCCACCAGCCCGACACCCCGGCGCCGGCGCCGAGCACGAGCGCGGCCAGCAACACCACCGGAACCCACCGGCTCACCGTGGTGGTGTCGTTCCCGACCGAGAAGGCGACCAGCCACAGGACGTAACCGGCGGCCAGGCCGCCGACGGCGCCGACGATGGTGTCACCGCGCATCAGCTACACCGCTGCCGTCAGAAGTTGATCATGTGGCCGGTCAGGCCGTGGAAGCACTCCTGCAGCGCCTCGGACATGGTCGGGTGGGTGTGCACGTTGCGGGCCAGCTCGTTGGCAGTCAGGTCCCACTTCTGCGCCAGGGTCAGCTCGGGCAGCAGCTCGGACACGTCATGGCCGATCAGGTGCCCGCCCAACAGCTCGCCGTGGGTGACATCGGCGACCAGCTTGACGAAGCCGCTGGGGTCGCCCAGTCCATGGGCCTTGCCGTTGGCGGT
Source organism: Mycobacterium sp. TH-M103 (assembly GCF_057473785.1). Lineage (NCBI taxonomy): Bacteria > Bacillati > Actinomycetota > Actinomycetes > Mycobacteriales > Mycobacteriaceae > Mycobacterium > Mycobacterium sp. TH-M103. The sequence goes on along the minus strand of NZ_JBYCLG010000333.1, from coordinate 881 downwards.
GAACGGGAACTTGGCGACCTGGACGTCGTACCCCGCGTCGCGGGCCTGCTCCTCGCTGAGCCCGAAGCTGGCCACCTGGGGCTGGCAGAACGTCGCGCGGGGCAGCATGCGGCAGTCGCCGAGCGGCAAAGTCTCTGCGCCGGCGATGGTTTCGGCCGCCACCACCCCCATGGCCTCGGCGACGTGGGCCAGCATGAGGAAGGCGGTGACGTCTCCGACGGCGTAGATGTGGGGCACGCTGGTGCGCATGTACTCGTTGATGCCGATACCCCGGTGTTCGTTGAGCGCAACGCCGAGCGTCTCCAGCCCGTAGCCCTCGACGTTGGGCGCGAAACCGATGGCCTGCAATACCTTTGCGGCCTTGAGCTGCTCCGGCTTGCCGTCCTTGCTGACCACCACGGTGACCCCGGACCCGTCGTCGGAGATGGACTCGACCTTGGTCCCGGTGAGGATCTTGACGCCCAGCTTCTTGAACTGCTTTTCGATCTCCTTGGACACCTCGGCGTCCTCGTTGGGTAGCGCGCGGGGCAGGAACTCCACGATGGTCACGTCGACGCCGTAGTTGCGCAGCACGTAGCCGAACTCCATGCCGATCGCGCCGGCGCCGGCGATGATGATCGACTCCGGCAGCTCGCGCGAGAGGATCTGTTCCTCGTAGGTGACGACGTTGGCCGAGAGCGACGTGCCCGGCACCAGCCGGGTGCTGCTGCCGGTCGCGATGATGGCATTGTCGAACGTGACGTCCTCGCTGCCGCCCTCGTTCAACTCGACCGACAGGGTGTGGTCGTCGGTGAACCTGCCGTACCCGTGGATCTCGGTGATCTTGTTCTTCTTCATCAGGAAGTGCACGCCGGCGACGCGGCCCTCGGCCACCTTGCGGC
>NZ_JBYCLG010000332.1:0-11316 GCF_057473785.1 Mycobacterium sp. TH-M103 | reverse complement strand
CCGCCGAACTCGACGCCGGAGTGCCGGCCCGCGGGCTGCACGGGGAGGCCTACCGGGGGCACGTCTTCTGGGACTCGCTGTTCGTCTCCCCGGTGCTGAGCGTGCGCCTGCCCAACGTCGCCCGGTCGCTGCTGCAGTACCGCTACCGACGCCTTCCCGAAGCCCGCCGCGCGGCGCGGCGGGCCGGCTATCGCGGCGCGATGATTCCGTGGCAGTCAGGCAGCGACGGGCGTGAGGTAAGCCAGGAGGTGCACCTCAATCCGCAGTCGGGCCGGTGGATTCCGGACGCCAGTGCGCGCGCGCATCACGTCGGCCTGGCGATCGCCTACAACGTGTGGCAGCACTACCAGGTGACCGCTGACCGGCAGCACCTCGTCGACTACGGGACCGAGATGCTGGTCGAGATCGCGCGGTTCTGGGTCGGTCTGGCGAAATTCGACGACAGCCGCGGCCGCTACACCATCCGGGGGGTCATCGGCCCCGATGAATTCCATTCCGGTTATCCGGGCAAGGAATACGACGGGATCGACAACAACGCCTACACCAACGTGATGGCGGTCTGGGTGATCCTGCGGGCGATGGACGCGCTGAACCTGCTGACACTGCGCGACCGGCTCGACCTGGTCGCAAAGGTCGGTCTGAGAGCCGAGGAACTCGAGCGGTGGGAACACGTGACCCGGCGCATGTTCGTTCCCTTCCACGACACGGACGACGGCATCGTGATCAGTCAGTTCGAGGGTTATCCGCAACTGGCGGAGCTGGATTGGGACCACTACCGGCAGCGGTACGGAAACATCCAGCGCCTCGACCGCATCCTGGAGGCCGAGGGGGACAGCGTCAACAACTACCAGGCGTCCAAGCAGGCCGACGCGCTGATGCTGTTCTACCTGCTGTCGTCCGACGAGTTGCTGGGCCTGTTCGGCCGGCTCGGCTACCGCTTCGCGCCCGAGCAGATTCCCAAGACGGTGGACTACTACCTGGCGCGCACCTCTGACGGGTCGACGTTGAGCGCCATCGTGCACGCGTGGGTGCTGGCCCGCGCCAAACGGCACCGGGCCATGAGGTACTTCGTACAGGTACTGAGTTCCGATGTCCTCGACATCCAGGGCGGTACGACCTCGGAGGGAATACACCTGGCCGCGATGGCCGGCAGCATCGACCTGCTGCAACGGTGCTTCACCGGACTGGAAACCCGCGACGACCGGCTGATACTCAACCCGCACTGGCCGGAGCGGTTGGGTCCGATCGAGTTCCCGTTCCTGTATCGCGGCCAGCGGCTGCACCTGCGGATCAGCGGACGCGCGGGCGCGCTGACCTCCGAGGCCAACAACGCCGGACCGGTCCTGGTCGAATGCCGTGGCCGCGTGCAGCAACTGCTGCCCGGACACCGGCTCGAAGTCGAGTGAGGCCGAGCCCGGCGCCGGTGACCATCGCCGGCCGATTGGGGGCCCAACGACCCTGCTGGACCGGAAGTCCGGCGCATAGTGTCAGGCATCGGCGGCCCGGGGAATCGCCCCGGCGCCAGATCGGGAGGACGCGATGAACCAGCCGGCACAGCGGATCGTGGTCGGTATCGACGGCTCGGACGCGGCGATCAACGCGGCCAGGTGGGCGGTCACCGAGGCCGTCGGGCACAACATCCCGTTGCGGCTCGTGCACGCCGTTCCCGACCGGCGGGCCGACGGGGACACCGCCGACGACGGCCTGGAGGTCGAATACGCCGAAACGTCGCTGCGCGCCGCCGACGCGGTGTTGCAGGCGCTGGGCGAGCCGGTGAAGGTCGAATGCGACATCGTGCGCGGATCGCCCGAGAGCGCCCTGCTCGACGCGTCGCGGGGCGCGGCGATGGTGTGTGTGGGGTCGGTGGGCATCGGGCGCATCGCCAGCAAGGTCCTCGGCTCGACCGCCGACGCCGTGGCCCGCGGGGCGCAGTGCCCGGTGGCGATCATCCGGTGCGACCGCGACGCCACCGAACCGGGCCCGGCGGAGGACCCCGGGTATGTCGCCGTCGTCGTCGACGATGCCCCCGGCAACGACGCGGTGCTCGAACACGGGTTCCGCGAGGCGCGGCTGCGCGGGGCGCCGGTGCTGGCGATGGGCGTGTGGCGCTGGGGCCTCGGTGAGATCCCCTACCGCCAGCTCGAACACCGGCTCGGCCCCTGGGTCTCCCGGTACCCCGAGGTGCACGTCATGCCGGTCGCCGCGCGGCGGGGGGCCGCCGAGTTCCTCGCCCACACCCAGGAACCGGTCCGGCTCGCCGTCGTCGGCGCCGCCGACGCCGACAAGGTCGCGCGGCTCGTCGGGCCGACGGGGCGCGCGCACGGCCACACCGTGTGTTCGGTGCTGGTGGTGCGCTGAGCTGGGGAATGCACAGCGCCTCGCCGGCGCCGCTGGTCAGCGAACCACGACCACCGGGACCCGCGCCGACTGTGCCACCGCCGAGCTGACCGAACCCAGCAGCATGCCGGGGAATCCACCGCGCCCACGGCCGCCTAGCACGACCAGTTGGGCGCGTTCGGATTCCTGCAACAGCCAATGGGCTGGCTTGTCGCAGAACAGTTTTCGCTCGACGGCCACGTCGGGATACCGTTCCCGCCAGCCGGCCAGGCGCTCGGCGAGGATCTCCTGGCCTTCGGCTTCCCGCTCGTGCCAGTCCATCCCGAGGATCGGGAACACCGCGACGTCGCTCCAGACGTGCAGCGCCACCAGCCCGACGCCGCGGCGGGAGGCCTCGTCGAAGGCCAGCGCCGTCGCCTCCTCCGAGGCGGGCGACCCGTCGATCCCGAGCAGCACCGGCGCTCCCGGATCGGGGGTGGCGTCGGAATGGATGACCGCGACCGGGCAGTGCGCGTAATGGAGCAGACCCGCGGTCACCGAACCCAGGAGCAGTCGCCCCAGCGCACTCAGCCCCTGGCTGCCGGCCACGACCATCCACGCCCCCTCGGAGGCGTCGACCAGGGCCGGAATCACGCCGGAATACACCAGCTGCGTGCGGATCTCGGGCGGCTCGGCGCCGCCCGGGCCGGCGGTCAGCGCCGCGCGGGCCCGCTCGAGGACGCGCTGCGCCTCTTCCTGCTGCCATTCGGGGGTGTCCGCGTACAGTTGCCCGACCGGCCACCCGACGACCACGGGCTGCACGGCGTGGAACAGGGTGACGGGCAGTTGGCGCAGGGTGGCCTCGCGTGCCCCCCAGGCCACGGCGGCATCGGATGCCGCCGACCCGTCGACGCCCACCAGCACGCCGAATTCCGTTGACTTGTCCGCCATATCGAACTCCTCGCTGTCAATCCCGGGGCAACTCGATCTCCAGATGGCGGACCGATCCGTAACCGCTCGGCTCGCAACGCCATCCGAGGTCGAAGAAAACGGTGAGCATGAGATGGTTCTCGCCGAGCACGTCGGCGGCGAAGCGCTCGACGCCGCGGGACCGCGCGATCGGGGCCAGGTGCTTGAGCAGGGCCGTGCCCACACCCACGGAATGATCCTCGCGGGCGACCACGACCGCGATCTCGGCGACCGCCGGGTCATCGACGACGGTGTAGTGCGCGACCCCGATGAGCCGGCCGCCGTCGAACGCGCCCACGGCGTAGATCCCCTCGACCGGCTCGGTCAGCCTGCCGGCGAGTTCGCGCAGAGGTGCCGGCTGCAGGGTGAAGAAGCGGAAATACCGGTCCCGGTCGGTGAGGTGCTCGTGCAGCGCCAGCACGGCCGCGGCGTCGTCGTGGCCCAGTCGGCGCAACACCACGACCCGCCCGTCGAGCAACCGGGCGGTCGCCGCCGATTCCACCGCGTGCTCGCTCACGATCCCTGACGCTATACGGCGCGGCGCGGTGAGACAGGGGCCGTTGGACCCCACGCGACCGCCATTGGTCAGCGCTCGGTCCCGGTCGCTAGTCCGTCAGCGGGGCAACCCAGTGGACCCGGGCGCCGCCCTCGGGCGGGTTGGTGACCTCGCAGGCACCGCCGAGTTGCGCGGCGCGGCGTTTCATGTTGGACAGGCCGCTGCTGCGCCGGTTGTCGGGCGGGATGCCGCAGCCGTTGTCGACGACGTCGAGGACGAACATGTCGCCGACGCTGACCTCCACGGTCAGCCGCGACGCCCCGGAGTGGCGCAGGGAATTGCTGATGGCCTCCGCGGTGACCGCCTCGGCGTGGTCGGCGAGATCGCCGTCCACCGCGGTCATCGGCCCGTGCATGCGCACCGTGGTGACGACGTCTCGGTTCTCGGTCAGGTCGGCGATCACCCGCTGGACACGGTGCCGGAAGTCGCCGTTCTTGTTCGCCGGGGATTTCAGCTGGAAGATCGTCGTCCGGATCTCCTCGATGATGGTCTGCAGGTCGTCGAGTGTGCGGTTGAGCCGCTCGGCCACCTCGGGTGAACGCGCGCGGGCCAGCGTGCCCTGCAGGTCCATGCCGGCCGCGAACAGCCGCTGGATCACGTGGTCGTGCAGATCGTGGGCGATGCGCTCGCGTTCGCCCAGGATGGTGAGCCGGCGCGCGTCGTCGCGGGCGGACGCCAGCACGAGCGCGATCGCGGCATGGGTGGCGAAATCGCTGACCAGGCCCAGATAGCTCTCGTCGAAGGGCGGCTGGTCGGCGCGGCGGGCGATCGCGATCACGCCGACCACCTCGTCGTGGGCGCGCAGCGGCATCAAAATTGCCGACCGCTGGCCGACGTCGGTGAACGCCTGGATCGGGTATTGCAGCGTGTCCGTGATCAGCGGTTCGCCGGACCGGAAGACGCTGCCGGAAGTCGATTTGTCCACCGGGACCTGCTGGCCCATCACCTCGGCGGCATGGACGCCCACGGCGGCGGAGACCACCAACGTGTCGACCTCGTCGTCCGGGATGTCGGCGTCGCCCGGGACGAGCACGATCGCCTGCTCGGCGCCGGTCAGGGCGCGTGCGCTCTCGGCGATCAACTGCAGCGGGCGCCGGTGCGGCTCGGCGCTGGACAGCAGCGCGGTGGTGATCTCGCGGCTGGCCTCCATCCACCGGACCGCCGTGCGCTCGCGTTGGAACACCTGCGCGTTGTCGATAGCGACCGCGGCCGCGAACGCCAGCGCGCGGGCGGCGACCTCGTCGGATTCGGAGAACAGCCGCGCCGGGTCGTCGTGGGTGAGATAGAGGTTGCCGAACAGGGTCTCCCGGATCGTGATGGGCACCGCGAGGAAGGCCCGCATGGGCGGGTGGTGCTCGGGGAACCCGGCGGCGGCCGGGTGCGTGGCCAGGTCGTCCATCCGCAGCGCGGGCGTGTCCATCAGCGACAGGCTGAGCAGGCCCTTGCCGACCGGCAGGTGCCCGATGCGCGCGGCCGTCTCCTCATCGAGGCCGTCGTGGACGAACGAGAGCAGGTTGCCGTCGGGATCGCGGATCGCCAGCGCGCCGTAGGGGGCGGAGGTCAGTTCCCGGGCCGCGCCGATGATGCGGCGTAGGGTGGCGTCCAGATCCAGGCCGGCACCGATCTCGACGATGACCCGCAGCAGTTGCTCCATCTGGTCACGCGCCGCCAGCAACTCGTCGAGCTGCTCGTGCATCCTGCTGAGCAGCCCGCGCTGGCCGAGCCCGGCAAAAGCCGAACCGCGTTCGTCGCCGGACACCCGACTCGTTACCTCCACGACATGTGTGCCAACGCAGCAGCCCGTGTTGCACAGGAACGACGACGGCGCGCTGATCAACGCGGGGTTGCCTGGTTGCAGCCTAGCCGCAATTCGGCGCGCCGCCCAACCTTGCGGGCGGCGGGCTCCAGTAAACTGCGCCCGGCTCAGTCGGGCGGCGCCCCCGTCGGCGAGTGCGGCTCCCCCGAGCGCCGATCCAGCTTCGAGGCGAAAACCGCAGCCTGGGTGCGCCGTTCCATGCCCAGTTTGGCCAGCAACCGCGACACGTAGTTCTTCACCGTCTTCTCGGCGAGGAACATCCGGGCGGCGATCTGCCTGTTGGTCAGCCCCTCGCTCAGCAACCCGAGCAGCGTCCGTTCCTGCTCGGTCAACCCGGACAGCGGGTCTTCGCGCTCCGACGCGCCGCGCAGCTTGGCCATCAACGCGGCCGCCGCCCGGTTGTCCAGCAGGGACTTCCCGGCGCCCACCTCCTTGATGGCGTGAGCCAGTTCCATGCCCTTGATGTCTTTGACGACGTAGCCGCTGGCGCCGGCCAGGATCGCCTCGAGCATCGCTTCGTCGGAGGTGAACGACGTCAGCATCAGGCAGCGCAGGTCGGGATGATCCGACACCAGGTCGCGGCACAGCTCGATGCCGTTGCCGTCGGGTAGGCGCACGTCGAGTACGGCGACGTCGGGCTGCAGCGCCGGTATCCGGGCCTTGGCCTCCGAGACCGATCCGGCTTCGCCGACGATCTCCAGCTCAGGGTCCGAGGCGAGCAGGTCGGCAAGACCGCGGCGGACCACTTCGTGGTCGTCGACCAGAAACACCTTAACCATTGCGAGTCCTTCCTGCCGGCCGTGCGAGCGCGTCACCGACCGACCATCGACCCAATATCCCATATCCCGACCGGCGGCAGGGCTCACAGATGCCGCCGGTTGACCACCAGCAGCGAGCAGCCCGCGTCCTGCAACCGCGCGGCGCCGGCCGGCCCGACGAGTTCGGCGAGGCGCTGCCGATTGCGGGAACCGACGATCGCCAGCTGCACCGGCCGGTGCCCGGCCACATACTCCAGCAGGCCGCCTTGCGCCACAGCCGATTCCACCCGCAGGTCCGGGTAGCGCCGGGTCCACCGGGCCAGCCGGCGACCAAGGTCGGCCAGCGCCGAGCGGTCAGCCTGCCCCGCTGCGCCGGCCGTGTCGTCCGCTCTGCCGCGCACGACCGCGTGCAGGGCGGCGTCGCGCAGCCGGGCCTCCTCGACCGCGGCGCCCAACACGATCTCCGCGTCCTCGCTCTCGATGGACCCGCCGAGTTCGACCACGATCGCCGCGGCAAGGCCGGTGGGCGGGCGGGGCTGGTGAGCCCGGACAATCGCCACGGGGCAGTGCGCCGACGTGGCCACCGCGGCGGCGGTAGAACCGACCCTGCCCGGCTGGAAGTGACGCAACCCGACCGCACCCACGCACAGCAGGGTCGCCGACGCCGAGGCGCGGATCAGCGAGCGGGCCGCCGGCCCGTCGGTCACCCGGGTCTCCATTTTCGGCGGCGCGCCCGCGGCCTGGATGGCGGTGGTCGCGTGGTTAACCGCCCTTTCCACCCTTTGCGTGGCGTCCGGGCCCTCGCCCGGCTCGACCGCGCCGACCAGGCGCAGCGTGGCGTCGCGGCTGACTGCCTCATCGACCGCCCACAACGCCGCCCGCAGCGCCGCTTTCGAGCCGTCGACGCCGACCACCACCGACCGGGGCTGCACGGACTCGTTCATCGCGGTCGGGGGCTGCCTACTGCCGCACGACGAGCACCGAACAGTCGGGGTAACCGACGATCGGATGGCAGTTGGGGGTGGTGAGCCCGGCTATCTGTTCGCCGTCGGCACCGCCCACGACGGCCAGCTCGATTGCGGCGCCGTGGCTTTCGCCGGGCTTCGTCCCGGCGCCCGCCGCGACGGTCTGCACGGGCACGTCCGGGTAGCGCCGAACCCAGCTGTTCAGACGCCGGTCTATCTGCCGCACGGTTGCGTGGCGGAGGCGCCCCTCCTCCATCGCCCGGTGCACGACCTCGTCGTTGTCGGGATCGTCGTTGAGCACCACCGCGATCACGCCGAGCTGTGTCGGGGAGCCGTTCGGATTGCTGCGAATGACGGCCACCGGGCAGCGCGCTTGCGCGACCAGGCCGGCGGCGGTGGGCCCCAGCAGGCCGTCGGCCGCCCAACCGCGCCGCGCGGTGCCCACGCACACCAGCGCCGCGTCCTGGGATTCGTGGATCAGGACCTGCGCGGGGTCGCCCGAGAGGATCGCCGTTTCGACCTCGACCGGTTTGCCCGAACTGGCCACGGCGTGCTCCGCCTGGGACAGCGCCGTCTCGCCGCGCTCGACCTCCCACTCGGAGGCCGTCCCGGACCCGGGTTCCGCGCCGTGACCGCCGACGACGTAGACCAGGCGAAGCGGTAGTTGCCGGCTCCGGGCCTCCTCGACCGCCCACTTGGCGGCGTTGACCGCGGCCTGTGAGCCGTTGATGCCCACGACCACCGACTTCGAGTCCAGCTCGTCCATGTCGGCTCCTGACTTGTTCTGCGCCTCCATGTCAGGCTATTGCGCCGCGACGCATTGCGGAGGGGCCGTTGGGCCCCACCTGCGATGCCGTTCGTCCTCCTACGGTGCGGACCGGCGATGCTCAGACGTCCACTGGTTCGGCGGCGAGCGCGAAAAGCCTTTCCACGTCCGCCCGCTCGCACGCGGCGGTGCCGGGTGTCATGAGCATGGCCGTGCCCGCCGCGATGCCCAACCGCACGGCCTTGACGAGCGGCCATCCGCGACCGAGCGCCACCGTGATGGCGGCGACCATCGCGTCGCCGGCCCCCACCCCGCTCCCGCCGGACATCGGGATGGCGGCGAATCGCTGGCCGGCGTGCGTCGTCGCGAGCAGCGCCCCCTGGGAGCCCAGCGACACCAGCACGCTCTCGGCGCGACCGGTGTCGACGAGTTCGTGCGCGGCGGCGAGCTGGTCGGCCTCGGTCACCAGCGGCCGGCCTACGCATTCCCGCAGCTCGCGCACGCTCGCCTTGAGCAGGAAAATCCCCGAGGAGACGTGCCGCAGGCCGCCGCCTGAGGTGTCCAGGATCAGGTTCACGCCCAGCTCCCGGCACATCTCGGCGACCCGCTGGTAGTAGTCGGCGGGGACGCCGGGAGGCAGGCTGCCGCTCGCCACGACGAAGTCGGCGGCCACGGCCGCCACGCGCAACTCGTCCAGGCACCAGGCCTGTTCGAGGTGGGACAACCGGGGCCCGGGCAGGACGAAGCGATACTGCCGGCCGGTGCCGGTCTCGTTGACGGTGAAGCTCTCCCGCGTCGAGGTGCCGATCGCGACCCGCCGGTACGGCACCCCCGCCACGTCGAGCAGCGACGTGAGCATGTCACCGGTCGGCCCCCCGGCCGGGAACACCGCCTCGACCGACGCGCCGAGCACGTGGGCGATGCGGGCGACGTTGATGCCGCCACCGCCCGGGTCGTAGCGCGGTGTGTCGCAGCGCAGTTTGTCCGTCGGCCGCACCGCGTCGACGCCGGTCGTGATGTCCAGCGCCGGGTTCATAGTCAGCGTGACGATCTGCGCACGGCCCGGGGTCGGCCCGTCCGGTGGCTCCATCACAGGCCGCTCGGGTAGGTTTCCGGCGTCTCGCCGGCGACCCAGACGCTCGTGGGCTCCAGGGGCTGCAGCGCCCGGGTTCTGTCGATGTGGATCATCGCGTCGAACTGGTCCGCGGGCCGCACGTGGAAGTAGTGGCTCTGCCGTTCGGTGGCGGGCAGGTAGATCACGCCGATGGCGCGGCCCAGCCGGACGGTGCTCAGCGGTTCGGCGGCGCCGGGGGTGATGCGGGCCGACACCAGGAAGGCGCCGTTGCCGGTCTCGTGCAGGAGTTCCTCGATGCTGCCGCCCAGCGCCGGCCGCACGGCCTTGCGTTCGGCGACGCCGCCCCACTCGCTGGCCGCGGTGACCGTGCCGGTGTAGGTGCTGAACCCGATGAGCCGCGACGCCTTGCCGTATCGCTGGCGGGCCAGTTGGCCCAGGGTGAGCTGTCCGTCGGCCCACACTTCGGTCGCGCGCGCGTCGCCGACGTGAGAGTTGTGCGCCCACACCACTATTCGCGCCGGCGGCACGTCGTGGTGGCGGTCCAGGTGTTCGAGCAGCGCACCGAGGGTCTGCGCCATGTGTTTGTCGCGCAGATTCCACGAGGTGACGCGCCCGCTGAACATCGCGCGGTAGTAGACCTCCGCGTTGCGCACCGTCTGCGCGTTCTGCTGGGCGTAGAAGAGCTCGTCCTCGGCGAGCAGCCCGTCCATGCGGGCGTAGGCCAGCGCGTTGCGCTGGATGTCGACCAGCTGGTCGATGGCCTCCTTCTCGCACGACGGGCCCGCGCCGAAAGCCGCCGAGAAGCCGTACGCCTGCCCGTCGTCGGCCGAGGCGTGGTCGAAGCAGGAGTACCGGCTCCGGGCCCGCGCCGCCGCCCTGGGGTCCACCCTGTCCAGGTAGCCGATCACCTCGTGAATCGAGCGGTGCAGGCTGTAGAGGTCCAGGCCGTAGAACCCGGCCTGCCGGCGCCCGCTGGACTCGTGGCGGCGGTTGCGGTCACGCAGCCAGTCGACGAAGTCGCGGACGACGACGTTGCGCCACATCCAGGCCGGGAAGCGTTCGAACCCGCTCAACGCCTCGTCGGCGGTGGTGTCCCCGCCGGTGCCGTGCACGTACCGGTTCACCCGGTAGGCGTCGGGCCAGTCGGCCTCCGCCGCGACGGCACAGAAGCCCTTCTCCTCGATCAGCCACTTGGTGATCTCCGCCCGGGCCTCGTAGAACTCGTGTGTGCCGTGCGAACTCTCGCCGATCAGCACGACCCGCGCATCGCCGATCAGCTCCTCCAGGGCGGCCAGCGGCGGAACGCCGCCGGGGGCATCGATCGCCACCGCAGCGATCAGGTCGGCGGGGTTTTGCGCCGCAACGCTTTTGGCCGTCGCTTCGGTGGTCGGGGTGGCCAGAAGCTGACGGACCTCCTCGTCGGTGACCTGCCGGAAGTCCCAGAACGACTCCCCGACCGCCAGAAACGGCGTCGGCATGGTCGCGCAGACGACGTCGTCGACGAGGCTCTCGAACTCCCGGACCGTGGACTCGGGGGCCGCGGGCACCGCGATCACGATCTCGGCGGGCTGCGCCTCCCGCAGCGCCTGCACGGCCGCGAACATGCTCGCGCCGGTGGCCAGGCCGTCGTCGACGAGGATGACGGTCCTGCCCGTCACATCAACGGGCGGGCGTCCGTCCCGATAGGCGGCCTCGCGCCGGGCGAGCTCCCGGCCCTCGCGCTCGGCGATGTGGCGCAGCTGCTGCGGGGTGACCCGCAGCCCGCGCACGACATCGTCGTTGACCACGACACGGCCCCCGCTCGCCAAGGCCCCCACGGCGAACTCCTCGTGACCCGGCGCGCCGAGCTTGCGCACGACGAACGCGTCCAGCGGGACGCGCAGCGCGGCCGCCACCTCCCACGCCACCGGCACCCCGCCGCGGGCCAGACCCAGGACGATCACGTCCGGCCGGTCGCGGTAGGTGCTCAGGAGGCTGGCCAACACCCGCCCGGCCTCACGCCGGTCACGGAAAACCCGCCGCGGCGAGTGCCGGGCGACATCGGTTGCTCTGGTCATGGGGCACCGCTCCTGGGTCTGCGATCACCGTCGACGTC
>NZ_JBYCLG010000331.1:0-11783 GCF_057473785.1 Mycobacterium sp. TH-M103 | reverse complement strand
CAGCGGGTCATTTTCCACACCGACCGTGGCAGCACTTATACCGCCAGGGTGTTCACCAAGCTGTGTGCTGAGCTGGGGATCCGCCAATCCATGGGGGGGGTCGGGTCGTGCTTCGACAACGCCGCGGCTGAGGCGTTCTTCTCCTCGTTGGAATGGGAAGTGTTGTCCCGCAACCGTTTCCGTGATACTGTTCAAGCTCAGGCGGTGGTCATCGACTGGTGTTACACCTTCTACAACCACCAGCGTCGACACAGCGCCGCAGACGGACTATCGCCTGTCAACTACGAGATCAGGGAAAACTGTCAGATGCCAGAAGCGGCTTAAGGAACCCTCCACGATCTCGGGGGAAGCACAAAGGAGACATCGATGTCGTTCGTGATCACCCACCCCGAAGCGCTGACCTACGCGGCCGGCAAACTGCAGACCCTCGGCTCCGCGCTGGCCGACCAGAACACCGCCGTGGCGGTCCCGACCACGAGCCTCGCGCCCGCGGGCACCGACGAAGTATCCGGTTTGCAGGCAGCGCTTTTCACGGCGTACGGCAACCTGTACCAGTCCATCAGCGCCCAGGCCACGGCGATCCACGAGCTGTTCGTGAAAACCCTGGGAACCAGCGCCGCCGCCTACGCGGTCACCGAGTCCACCAACTCCGTCGCGACCGCGTCGCCGCTGTCGGCGGTCTCCGGTGCCGTCAACGGGACCAGCGCGCAGGTCATACCCGCGGGATTGTCGGGTGGTTTCGCCAATATCGTCAACATCGGGGCGGGCAACTACTCCTCCGCCGCGTCGGACCTGCTCAACATGGCGGCCGGCGGGCTGCTTCCCACGCAGGAGGGGGGCCTTAGCGCCGGCCCCGTTGCTGCGGCGGGCCCGGGGCCTGCCCTGACCGCGGCGGGCCCGGCGGGCTTCGGCGGATCGCCGATCGCGGCCGGTCTCGGCCAGGCGGCCACGGTCGGGCGGCTGTCGGTGCCGCCCAGCTGGGCGGCGGGACCGGCCGCCCCGCCGGTCGGTCCCGGCGCCGCGACGTTGGCCGGCTGGACCGCCCCGCCGCCCCACGGCGCGGCGATGACGGCCGTGCCCGCCGGGATGCCGGCGGTCGCCGCGTCCGGCAAGGCCGGCGGCCTGGGCACCCCGCGCTACGGGGTCAAACCCACCGTGATGGGACGCCCGGCGGGCGTCTGAAAACCCAGGCCAACCGAAGCAAATCGAAAGGAGCGCAGCACAATGGATTTCGGAGCGCTACCCCCGGAAGTCAACTCCGCGCGCATGTACGCCGGTGCGGGCGCCGCACCCATGATGGCCGCCGCGTCGGCGTGGAACACCCTGGCCGCGGAGTTGAGCACGACCGCGGCCGGCTACGAGTCGGTGATGGCCGAGCTCACCGGTGATCAATGGACGGGTCCGGCGTCGGCATCGGCGACCGCCTCCGTCCAGCCGTACGTGGCGTGGCTGAACACCACCGCCGCGCACGCCCAGCACGCGGCCGCGCAGGCCACGGCGTCGGCGGCCGCCTTCGAGACGGCCTTCGCGATGATCGTTCCGCCGCCACAGATCGCGGCCAACCGGACCCAGCTGGCTGCGCTCGTCGCGACAAACCTGCTGGGGCTCAACACGGCGGCGATCATGGCGACCGAGGCCCAGTACGCCGAGATGTGGGCCCAGGACGCCGCCGCCATGTACGGCTACGCCGCCTCGTCGGCGCGGGCGGCGTTCCTGAACCCGCTGACCTCTCCGTCGGCGATCGCCAACCCGGCCGCCCAGACCGAGCTGGTACAGCTGATCTCGGCCGCACCTCGCACGATGGCCGCACTCGCCACACCCGCGCAGGCCGGCCCGATCGACAGCTTCCTGAGCATCCCGTTGGTAGCCAACGCAATCAACGGCGGAATCGACACGTCGGCGTGGTTCACCATGAACGCCATCCCCACCGCGGTGTCACTGGGTCACACCCTCAACGCCTCGTCGGGTGCCGCCGCCGCGGCGGGCGCCGAGGCCGCGGCGGGCGGCCTGGGCGGGCCGGCTCTGGTGGGCGCCGCACAGCCGGCCGCGGCGACGGGCATGGCCGGCCCGCCGATTCTGGCGGGGCTCGGGCAGGCGTCCACGGTGGGCCCGCTGTCGGTGCCGGCCAGTTGGTCGGCGGCGGCCCCGCCCGCCGAGCCCGCGGCGGCGGCGCTGGACGGATCGGGCTGGGCCGTCGCACCCGACGCCGAGGCCACGGCAGTTCCGGCCGGCATGCCGGCCATGGCCACCTCAGGGAAGTCACCGGGCTTCAGCGGCCCGCGGTACGGGGTCAAGCCCACCGTGATGCCCAAGTCCGTGCTGGTGTGAGACCCGGAAAACGACGGGACCCGGGGCCGGGGTCGCGGGCCGCCTCGTATGGTGTCGGCATGCGCGAAGCTCGAGTCGTCCACGTCCTCAGGCAGATCGGGTCGTTGGTCGTGACGGCGGTGACCGCCGTGTCCACCCTCAACGCCTACCGGCCGCTGGCGCGCCGCGGCTATCTGTCGCTGTTCTCGTTCATGTTCGGCCTGGTGGTCACCGAGCTGCCACTGCAGACCCTGGTCAGCCAACTCGGGGGGCTCGTGGCGACCGCCCGCCGCCTGGACCGGCCCGTGCGGGCGGCCGCTTGGGTGGTGGCGACCATCTCGGCGCTGGGCCTGCTGAACTTCAGCCGCGCCGGCCACAAGGCGAACGTCCCGCTGGCCGCGGCGCTGGACAGCGGGCTGGGACCCGACCGTTTGACCGAGTCGGGCAACCTGTGGCGCCGGCCGGCCGGCAGCGGCACCGCCAAGGCGCCGGGAGTGCTGCGGATGATGCGCATCTACCGCGACTACGCCCACGACTCCAACATCAGCTACGGCGAATACGGCAGCGCCAACCACCTCGATATCTGGCGGCGCCCGGACCTCGACCCGGCCGGCAGGGCGCCGGTGCTCTTCCAGATCCCCGGCGGGGCGTGGACGTTGGGAAACAAACGCGGACAAGCCCATCCGCTGATGAGCCACCTGGCCGAGCTAGGCTGGATCTGTGTGGCGGTCAACTACCGGCACAGCCCGCGCAACACCTGGCCGGCCCACATCGTCGACGTCAAGCGCGCGCTCGCCTGGGTCAAAGCGCACATCGCCGAATACGGCGGCGACCCCGACTTCGTCGCCATCACCGGCGGCTCGGCCGGCGGTCACCTCTCCGCGCTGGCGGCCCTGACGCCCAACGACCCGCGGTTTCAGCCGGGGTTCGAAGACGCCGACACCCGGGTGCAGGCCGCCGTGCCGTTTTACGGCGTCTACGACTTCACGCGTTTCAACGACGCGATGCACCCCATGATGCCGGGGCTCCTCGTGAAATCGGTGATGAAGGAACGGCCCTCCACGCACCTGGAGATCTACCGCACGGCGTCGCCGGTCAACCACATTTCCGCCGACGCTCCTCCCTTCTTCGTCCTGCACGGCCGCAACGACTCGCTCGTTCCGGTCGAACAGGCACGTGCCTTCGTCGGCGCGCTGCGGCCGGTCAGCCGACAGCCCGTGGTCTACGCCGAGCTGCCCCTCACCCAGCACGCCTTCGACATCTTCGGCTCGGCCCGCGCGGCGCACACGGCGGTCGCCGTCGAGCAGTTCCTCGCCGAGGTCTACGCCACGCGGCGCCAGGTCTCCGCCGCCTGAGGGTCGCCCGAGACCGCCGCGCCGGCCCCTACTGCACGGTCACGATCGCGGTATAGGTGCACGCCGGTTTGCTGTCCTTGCCGACGAAGCTCGAGTAGTAGGTGGTGACCGTCGTGGTGCCCGGCTTCAGCGCGTCGAACGTCCACACCTCCGTGCCCGGCGCCCCCATCCGGTCGGTCGTCGGCTGCACGTACCGGTGGCCCGATTGCCGGACGATCGAGGAATCGCCGATGCGTGCGTCCGCCTGCCACCGGTAGGGGGTCGAGTAGTTCGAGCCCAGCTTCACCGTGAGCGTGTTGCCGACGCCGAGCGTGACGTTCTGAGTGATGTTGTCCTTGTGCAGGACGTCGTCCATCGAGACCTGCAGAGTTTTGTCCGACGAAGGGGTCCTGGACTGAAACGAGCAGCCCAAAGCCGCTGATGAGACGAGCACGACGACCGTCACCAGCAGCCTGATCTTCGCCAGCAGCACGTGTACCCCCATTTCCCTTGCAGCCTAATATCGCCGCCCGGCGCCGAGCGGCAGCCGGGTACCGAGACGGCCGCGGCGGTTGCTACCCCTCCTGACGGTGCCCGTTTCGGTGGCTGGCGGGCTTCGCGAAGGTGAACGGCCGGCGACTTCGGGCGGGCGGCGGGAGAACTCCCGGCGCCGACCCCGGCCAACCCGCCATGCGGGATCCGGGCGGTTCCGGCAGGATGGACTGAGTGTTTGGCCTCGTCGTCATCGTTGCGCTGGTGTCCGCGGTGATCGTGGGCACGGTCCTTGGGCATCGCTACCGCGTCGGCCCGCCGGTGCTGCTGATCCTGCTCGGCGGTTTGCTGGGGTTGATCCCCCGGTTCGGCGACGTGCGGATCGACGGCGAGATCGTGCTGCTGCTGTTCCTGCCGGCGATCCTTTACTGGGAGAGCCTGAACACCAGCTTCCGGGAGATTCGCAAGAACGCGCGCATCATCGTGTTCCTCAGCATCGCCCTGGTGATCGCCACCGCGGTGGCGGTGTCCTGGACGGCGCGGGCGCTGGGCATGGAGTCACACGCGGCGGCCGTCCTCGGGGCCGTGCTGTCCCCCACCGACGCCGCCGCCGTCGCCGGTCTGGGCAAACGGCTGCCGCGCCGGTCGCTGACCGTGCTGCGCGCCGAGAGCATCGTCAACGACGGGACCGCGCTGGTGCTGTTCGCATTGACCGTGCACGTCGCGATCGGCGGCGCCGCGGTCGGCCCGCTGGACCTGGTCGTGCGGTTCGTCGGCTCCTACGTCGGCGGCATCGTGTCCGGGATCGTGGTTGGCGGGCTGGTCACCAAGGTGCGCCGCCGCCTCGACGCGCCGCTCGAGGAAGGGGCCCTGAGCCTGCTCACCCCGTTCGCGGCGTTCCTGCTGGCCCAGTCGCTGCACTGCAGCGGGGTGGTCGCGGTCGGGGTGTCGGCGTTGATGC
Organism: Mycobacterium sp. TH-M103; assembly: GCF_057473785.1. Lineage (NCBI taxonomy): Bacteria > Bacillati > Actinomycetota > Actinomycetes > Mycobacteriales > Mycobacteriaceae > Mycobacterium > Mycobacterium sp. TH-M103. The sequence goes on along the minus strand of NZ_JBYCLG010000331.1, from coordinate 6,689 downwards.
TCACCTACTACGGGCCGGTGGTGATCCGGGCGCGGTCGCGGCTGCAGTCATACGCCTTCTGGGACATCGCGACCTTCCTGATCAACGGTTCGCTGTGGGTGTTCGTCGGGGTCCAGATCCCGGGCGCGCTGCGCGGCATCGCCGGCGTCGAGGGCGGACTTCGACACGCCGCCTACATCGCGCTCGCGATCACCGGCGTCGTGATCGGGTCCCGAATCTTCTGGGGCGAGATCACCCCCGTGCTCATCCGTCTGCTCGATCGCCGCGATCTGCAACGCGCCCGCCGCGTCGGCTGGCGGATGCGCTTCGTCACCGCCTGGGCGGGATTCCGCGGCGCGGTGTCGCTGGCCGCGGCGCTGGCCGTGCCGATGACCACCCTGAGCGGCGCCCCGTTTCCGGACCGCAACCTGCTCGTCTTCGTCGTGATCGTCGTGATCCTGGTCACGGTCATCGTGCAGGGCAGCACGCTACCCGCCGTGGTCCGCTGGGCCCGGATGCCCGAGGATGTCGCTTTCGAAGCGGAGTTGCAGCTGGCCCGCAGCCGCGGCACCAAAGCCGCGCTGGCGGCGTTGCCGCTGGTCGCCGACAAACTCGGAGTCGACGAGGACCTGCTGGCCCGCATCCGCAAGGACTACGAGGAACGCGCCGCGCTGGTGCTCGCCAACGACGGCTCGGGAGCCACCGAGCTCGTCGAGCGCGACGACGTGGTCCGGCGGGTGCGCCTCGGGGTGCTCGAACACAAGCGCCGGGAGATCACCGCACTGCGCAACCAGAACCTCATCGACGACATTGTGCTGCGCGAGCTGCAGGAGGAGATGGACCTCGAGGAGGTTCGACTCCTCGAGGTCGCCGACGGCGACTGACGCGCCTGACGGTCGCCAACCGTACAGTCGGCGCCATGTTGCAGACGGTTGCGATCCGCGGGTACTGCTCACTGCGCGAGGTCGTCCTGCCGCTGGGCGGGCTGTCCGTCATCACCGGCGCCAACGGCACCGGGAAGTCGTCGCTGTACCGCGCGTTGCGGCTGCTGGCCGACTGCGGCCGCGGCGAGGTGATCGCCTCACTTGCCCGAGAAGGCGGGCTGCAGTCGGTGCTGTGGGCCGGTCCCGAGCAGCTGACCGGGGCCCGAAGGACCGGAAACGCCGAGGGCACGGTGCGCACCCGGCCGGTCACTCGAGCTGGGCTTTGCCGCTGAGGATTTCGGCTATCTGATCGACCTCGGGTTGCCGCAGTCGGCCGGGCCGGACTCCGCTTTCTCCCGTGACCCGCAGATCAAGCGGGAGGCGTTGTTCGCCGGGCCGGTGCCGCGGACCCCGCCACGCTGGTGCGCCGCGCCCACGGGCTCGCCGACGACGGCGGCGATCTGGCAGCCGCGATTCAGACGATCCTCGAGGCCGGGTTCGATGACCTGAGCCGCACCGTCGCGGACGCATTCGACGGTGCCGAGGTGTCGGTCGCCGTCCACGACGGGCTGTTCGACCTCGAATTGCGGCAGCCCGGGATGCTGCGCCCGTTGCTTGCGGCCGAATTGTCCGATGGCACATTGCGGTTCCTGCTGTGGGCCGCCGCCCTGTTGAGCCCGCAAGCGCCGTCGCTGATGGTGCTGAACGAACCCGAGACCTCCCTGCATCCCGACGTGGTCCGACCGCTCGCGTCGCTGATCCGCTCCGCGGCGGCACGGACGCAGGTCGTGGTGGTGACCCATTCCCCCGCACTGCTGGAGTTCCTCGACGCCGTGCCGATCGCCGAGGCCGGCCCGGCCGGGCGCGCCGTCGAGATCGAGCTCTACAAACAGTGAGGTGAGACACGCGTCGCCGGCCAGGGCCTGCTGACCACACCGCCGTGGGACTGGGGCAGACGCTGAGACGACGCTGCACTACCGCGGCCCAGGGGCCAGACTGACTACATGGTGTTCAACAAGTCCGCCAAACCGGTGCGCAGCGCGGACAAGATCGTTGAGGTGCTCTCGGCGCAGGGCGTCGAGTACGTCTTCGGCGTGCCCGGCGCCAAGATCGACGCCGTCTACGACGCCCTGGCCGACGCCGGCCCGCGGCTGGTGGTGTGCCGCCACGAGCAGAACGCGGCGTTCATGGCCGCGGCGGTCGGCCGCCTCACCGGTGTGCCGGGCGTCGTCCTGGTGACGTCGGGCCCCGGCACCGCCAACCTGGCCACCGGGCTGCTCACCGCCAACACCGAGCAGGACCCGGTGGTCGCGCTGTGCGGGGCCGTGCGCCGGGAAGACCGCCTCAAACGCACGCATCAGTCCATGGACGCCGCAGCGTTGCTCAAGACGGTCACGAAGTTCACCGGCGAGATCAACGACCCCGACAACGCCGCCGAGGCCACCGTCGCGGCGTTCCGCGCGGCGCTCAGCGCGCCGCGCGGCGCGGCCGCCGTCGTGCTGCCCGCCGACGTGCTGGCCGCCCCGACCACCGCCGGCATCACCGACCGCCTGCCCGTCCCGCCGCTGGCGGCGGCCCCGGCGTTCGCCATCGAGAGGGCGTGCGAACTCATTCGCGGCGCACACCGCCCGGCGCTGCTCGTCGGCAGCCGCGGCGCCGACCCGGAAAGCTGCCTGGCGCTGCGTGCCCTGGTCGCCACGACAGGGCTGCCCGTGGTGGAAACCTTCCAGGCCGCCGGGGTGGTGTCGCGCAACCTCGAGGACTACTTCCTGGGCCGGGTGGGCCTGTTCCGCAACCAGCCCGGCGACGTCGTCCTGGGCCAAGCCGACGTGTTGATCGCCGTCGGGTACGACACTGTCGAATACGACCCCGTGCTGTGGAACGGCGACGTCGCACGCACCGTCGTGCACATCGACTCGGTGCCCGCCGACATCGACAACCACTATCAGCCCACCTGCGAGCTGATCGGCAACGTCGCGGCCACTCTCGGGTCGCTGAGCGACAAGCTGGCCGACCTCACGCTCACCGACGGCTACCGGAGCCAGATCGCCGGGCAGCGAAAGGCGCTGCGCGACATCGATGCCGCCGCGCGCGATCACACCCCCGAGGGCCCCGGCCTCGACCCGGCCGCGGTCGTGCTGCGGCTGCGCGAGGAACTCGGCCACGACGACCAGGCCACAATCACCTGCGACATCGGCTCGGTCTACATCTACATGGCTCGCCACTTCCGGGTCTACCAGCCCAGGCGGCTGCTGTTCTCCAACGGCCAACAAACCCTGGGCGTCGCCCTGCCCTGGGCGATGGCCGCCTGCCTGGTGCGCCCCGGCACCCCGGTGGTCTCCGTATCCGGCGACGGCGGATTTTTGTTCTCCGCGCAGGAACTCGAGACGGCTACCCGCCTGGGCCTGACGTTCACCCATATCGTCCTGCGCGACAACGCCTACGACATGGTGGGCTTCCAGGAGGTCCTGAGATACGGACGCACGTCGGGGGTTGCACTCGGCGACTACGACATCGTCTCCTACGCGGCCGCCTTCGGCGCCCGCGGCCACCGGGTGGAAACCCTCGACGACTTCGGTGCCACGGTGCGCCGGGGCCTGGCCGAGCCGGGCGTCTCGCTGATCGACGTTCCCGTGGACTACAGCCGCAACGCCGAGTTGGCCGCGGACCTGCACGCGGACTCCTTCGAGTAGGCACGATGGACGCCTCCGGTGCATACGAGCGCTTCCGGCATTGGGCCACAGCACTTCTCGCTCATCAGCGGGCCGACTCCGAGGTGTATCAGTTCTCGACGATCGGCGCGCTGCTGGACGGGGTCTACGACGGCGACGTCACGGTCGCCGAGATCATGCGCCACGGCGACTTCGGCCTGGGCACCTTCAACCACCTCGACGGCGAGATGGTGGTCCTGGACGGCGTCTGCTACCGGTTGCGCGCCGACGGAACCGCCGCCCGGGCGGAGCCGACCGATCGCACGCCGTTCGCGGCGGTCACCCGATTCCACGCCGACTTCGAGTTCGACATCGCCGAACCCACCGCCAGGTCGGCGGTGATCGACGCCATCGACCACCGGATCGCAAGCGCCAACCTGATTTACGCGATCCGGGTCACCGGCCGGTTCCGCGAGCTGCGTACCCGCACGGTGATGGCCCAGGAGCCGCCCTACCCGCCGTTGACGCAGGCGACCGAGGACCAGGCCGAAACCGTGTTCACCGACGCGAACGGCACACTGGTCGGCTTCCGCACCCCCGACTTCGAGCAGGGAATCGCCGTCGCCGGTTACCATCTGCACTTCCTCGACGCCGACCGCACCGCCGGTGGCCACGTCCTCGACTTCGTCCTCGAGCGCGGGCGGGCCGCGGTCAGCGGCGCCGCACAGCTGCACCTGAGCCTGCCCACCTCCGGCGCGTTCCTCGACGCACGGCTTTCCGGCGCTGAGCTCGCCGAGCGGATCGACCAGGCCGAAGGCCCCCGGGCCGGTCGGCCGCCCAAGCCGTGACGTGAGCTACACCCGATAGGGAATTCACGGACTGTTCAGGCCGCCGTCGGTTCGGCATCGTTGACTGCACACGCGCACCGCGTGTCCTCACGATATGCGTGTTGTCCAGGTCGCCAACTTCTACGGCCCACGGTCCGGCGGCTTGCGCACCGCGGTCGACCGGTTGGGCGCGGAGTATTGCGCCAGCGGGCACGAGGTCTTCCTGATCGTTCCCGGTTCGTTTCCCGAACGGACCCTGCTGCCGACGGGCGTGATACGAATTACTCTGCCCGCCAGGCTAATTCCTCTGACGGGTGGCTACCGAGCGGTGCTGCCGGGCCCCGTCAAGGCCCTGCTGGAGGCGCTGGAGCCCGACGCGCTGGAGGTGTCCGACCGGCTCACGCTGCGGTCCCTGGGCCGCTGGGGCCGCGCACACGGCGCCAGGACGGTGATGATCTCCCACGAACGCCTGGATCGCCTTGTGGGACAGATACTCCCGCGCCGCCCCGCCAAGAAGTTCGCCGACCTCGCCAACAGGCGCACCGCGGCCGACTACGACACCGTGGTGTGCACGACGGGCTTCGCGCGCGAGGAGTTCGACCGCGTCGGCGCGTCGAACACCGTCACCGTCCCGCTCGGCGTGGACCTGCAGACGTTCCACCCGCGGCGCCACTCCTACCTGGTACGCCGGCGCTGGGCGACGCCGCAGCAGATCCTGCTGGTCCACTGCGGCCGGCTGTCGGTGGAGAAGCGGGTCGACCGCAGCATCGACGCGCTCGGCACCCTGCACCACGCCGGCGTCGACGCCCGGCTGCTGGTCGTGGGCGAGGGGCCGTTGCGCGCCCGGCTCGAGCGGCAGGCCGCCCGGTTGCCGATCCACTTCACCGGCTTCGTCAACGACCGGCACACCGTCGCCGGGCTGCTGGCGTCGGCCGACGTGACCCTGGCGCCCGGCCCGCACGAGACATTCGGGCTCGCCGCGCTGGAATCGCTGGCGTGCGGGACCCCGGCCGTGGTCTCGCGCACCTCGGCGCTGACCGAGATCATCACCCCCGACAGCGGCGCCCTGGCCGACAACGACCCCCGGGCCATCGCCCACGCGGTCGGCGCGATCGTCCGCCGGCCCGAGTTCCACCGACGCTCCTCCGCGCGCCGCCGCGCGGAGGACTTCACCTGGCAGCGGGCCGCGGCCGGCATGCTGGCGTCGCTGGAAACCCGCGGCGGGGGCGGCCGGGACGGCGATTCGGAACACACCGCCTAGGGCGCGGGGCGCCAGGTGTCACTGTCGCGGTTGGGCGATCCATTCGCAGGCCTGCCCAGCCTCCGCGGTGGGGAAGACCCGCAGTTGGGCTGGCATCAGGAACCCGAAATTCCTGTCCCGCGCCGGATCCTCAGGACCACGTTGGTGTCGTCCCAGACCGCTCCGGCGTCACGCCATCGAAATCGGCGGGCACCTCGTACTACACCCACAGCTTGTCTTGCCGGGTGAACCTGTCGTCGACGTCGGGCATCAGGACCATTTCGTAGTCGGCCTTGGTGACATGGCCGTGGCAGGCGAACGCCGCGTCGTCGGGGAACCCCTGCAGACGCTCAATCATCCTGCCGCCCAACCACTACGGGCCCCATATGAGGAGGTCTTCCATGCCGTTGTTCATCGTGACGGTGTTCGGCGACGGACCCGTGACGTCGAAGTGGATCTTGCCGGTCGACTGGGCGCCTTCGGGGATCGTGGCCCCGCTGATGTTGGTGGGGCTCGCGACGAACCACAGCACCCGGTAGGCGGCCTCGTTGGGGGCGACGGCGTTGAACTGCGAGATGGCCGGGGTGACGCTGCCCTGGATCGCCCGGACGGTGACCGTGGCCTCCCACAGTTTGCCGGCAGGGGTGTAGCCGGGCGTCTCGTCGTTGCTGGGCTGTAGACCGCCGACTTTGTAGGCCAGCACGACCTGGCCGACGGTGTCGGTCATCGTCAGTTCGCTGCCGAGCTTGCCGACGATCGGGTAAGCCGCCGAAACGGTGGGCGCGACAACGATTCCGGCCAGCGCCAGGACCGCGGCCGCCACCGCCGTCGCTATCATCGAGGTGACCTTCATTGGTGTCCTCCCAACTGGTGCGAACAACGCAATAGTCGGCGGGCAGCCGACTCCGGGAGCCTGATTCTGTTCGCCGCGCGTTCGCGCCGATAGGGCCGTTCGGCCCGACAACCGTGGGACCTAAGTGGTCTTGCCCGTTAATTCGTCGGGGGTTGTTGCCATGCGGTGGGGTCGCCGAGGTAGAGGCCACAGGCGCAGTCGAGGGCTTCTTCGGGA
>NZ_JBYCLG010000330.1:0-8850 GCF_057473785.1 Mycobacterium sp. TH-M103 | reverse complement strand
AGACGTGGCGCACGCTGGCCAAGCTGTCGCTGCCCGACAAGTACCTGCGCGACAGCGCCGACGACGCGCCGGAGACCCGCAGCGAGCGGATGTTCGCCGAACTGGAGCCCGGCTTCGCCGGCACCGATCCGGCTACCGGGCGCCGACGCGGGCTCAAGACCGCCATCGCCACCGTGCGGGGATGGCGGCGCGGTAAGCGCACCGCCGCGGAGGCGGCCAGCCGCGTCGACGACGCGTCCGCCGCCTGACCTGGCCGCGGGAAACGTCCGGCCATACTGGGATTCGTGAAGGTCTTCGCCGGACAACAGGTCTCGCACTGGGACTTCCCGCGGAACACGGCCAGCGCCGCGTTGATGACCGAGTTCGGTCGCGAGAACGGGCTGGCGGCCGCGGAGGTGCTCGACGGGTCAGGCCTGTGCGAAGCGGACCTGCGCGACCACCAGCGGATGATCACCGGACGCCAGGAGTTGGCGGTCGCGACGAACCTGGTGGACCGGCTGGGGGACCCGGCGAACCTGGGAGTGCGCGTGGGCAGTGGCTATCACGTGGGATCGTTGGGCATCTTCGGCTTCGCCTGCCTGACCAGCTCGACGCTGGGCGACGCCGTCCGGTTCGCGGCCCGGTTCTACGAGCTCAGTTACGGATTCTGCCTGCCCAGCGTCACGGTGGACGGCCCGCTGGCGGCGTTGCGGCTCGACCTGCCCGACCTGACCGGCCCGGTCGCGGAGTTCCTCACCCGGCGTGACCTGGCGGCGATCGCCCGCGTGATGGCCGAAGCGCTGGGTAGGACCGTCCCGTTCGCGTCGGTCGAGTTCGCGGGTCCGGCGCCGGCGTCGGGCGATGCGGCGGCCCGCCAGGTGTTCGGCGTGACGCCGCGATACCACTCGCCGGTCACGGTGGCCTCCTGGCCGGCCGCGCTGCTCGACGACCGGCTACCCCAGGCCAGTGAGATCAGCGTGGCAATGTGTGAACAGCAGTGCGACGCGCTGCTGGAACGCCGTCGAACGCGGACCGGGGTGGCCCGCCGGGTACGCGAACGGCTGGCGTCGATCGACGGCAAACCGCACACGATCTCCGGCGTCGCCCGGCAGCTGGCGATGAGTGAGCGCACGCTGCGGCGGCGTCTCGCCGAGGAGAACACGACTTTCAGGGACCTGGCCGAGGAGGTCCACCGGGTGCTCGCGGAGGAGCTGTTGGCCACGGGTGCACTCTCGGTGGACGACGTCGCGTTGCGGCTGGGCTACGCCGAGGCGACCAGCTTCATCGCCGCGTTCAAGCGGTGGACGGGCACAACACCCGCGCGCTATCAGCGGAAAGTGGCGCCCCGCGCGCGCTCGCTGGCCGTCTGAACCGGGGCGCGCATCGAACCCGGCCCCCGTGGCCGGAATCATCGATTTGCGGCCGCAATCGCCTGGGCGATCGGCCCCGCGTGCTCCTATTTTGTGAGGTATGCCTCTTCGTCGTCCCCGCGCCCTGGTGATCGGCGCCGGCTTCGGTGGCCTCGCCGCGGCCTACGAGTTGTCCAAGGACGGGCTCGCCGACGTGACGGTGCTGGAGAAAGCCGGGGACATCGGCGGCGTCTGGCGGGCGAACACCTATCCCGGCGCCGCCTGCGACGTGCCGTCGAACCTGTACTCCTACTCGTTCTCCCGCAAGACGGACTGGGGTCGCCGCTACGCCGAGCAGCCCGACATCCTCGGCTACATCCGTGACACCGCCGACCGGTTCGGTCTGCGTGACCTGGTGCGCACGGGGGTCGAGGTCACCGCGGCCAGCTACGACGACGGCACCGCCACGTGGCGGGTGACGACCTCGTCCGGGGAGGTGCTCGAGGCCGAGGTGCTCGTGCCCGCGGTGGGCCAGCTGTCGCGGCCGGCCCTGCCGCAGATCCCCGGTCTCGACGCCTTCGCGGGGCCGTCCTTCCATTCGGCCGAGTGGCGCCACGACGTCGACCTGACCGGCAAGCGCGTCGCGGTGCTGGGCACCGGCGCGTCGGCGATCCAGTTCGTGCCGCGCATTCGCCGGGTCGCCGCGTACGTCACGGTGTTTCAGCGCTCCGCGCCCTACGTCGTGCCGAAGCCGGACCGCGCCTACACCGGCGTGCACCGCGCCGCGTTCCGCAATGTGCCCGGTTTCGCCGCCGCGATGCGGCAGCTGATCTGGGAGATCTCGGAGTTCTTCGGGCTCGCGCTGACCCGGGTCGCCCCGCTCGCCCGGTTGATCGGCATCGTCGCGGCGGCGAACCTGCAACGCCACATCAAGGATCCGGTGCTGCGGGCCAAGCTCACCCCCGACTACCCGATCGGCTGCAAGCGCGTGCTGTTCAGCAGCGACTGGTATCCGGCGCTGGCGTGCGACAACGTCGACGTCGAGACCGCCGCGATCACCGAGGTGACGGCCACCGGCGTGCGCACCGCCGACGGCCGGTTGCACGAGGTGGACGTCATCGTCTACGGCACCGGGTTCAAGGCCACCGAATTCCTCGCCCCGATGACGATCACCGGTCGCCACGGGCGCGACCTGCACTCGCAGTGGGCCGAGGGGGCGCGCGCCCACCTGGGGATGGCGGTGCCGGGCTTCCCGAACATGTTCTTGATCTACGGCCCGAACACCAACCTCGGCAGCAGCTCCATCATCCTCATGATGGAGCACCAGGCCCGCTACATCCGCCAGATCGTCGAGAGGCTGGCCCACAGCGGCATGGCCGGCGCGTTCGAGGTGCGGCCCGCCGTGGAGCAGGCCTACGACGCCGAGGTGCAGTCCCGCCTGGATGCCGGCGTGTGGACCGCGTGCGAGTCCTGGTACCGCGCCGCCTCCGGACGCGTCACCACCAACTGGCCGGGCCTGGTCCGGGAGTACCAGCGCCGCACCCAGACCGTGAGCTTCGCGGACTTCGACGAAGTCCTCCCCGCCTCCGCCACCCAGGAGGTCGGTGCGTGACCCGGGCGTCGTTCGACTACGACGTCCTCGTGATCGGCTCGGGATTCGGCGGCAGCGTCACGGCGCTGCGGCTGAGCGAAAAGGGTTACCGGGTCGGCGTATTGGAGGCGGGCCGGCGTTTCCGCGACGAAGACTTCGCCAAGAACAGCTGGCATGTGCGCGATTACCTGTTCAAGCCCTCCGTCGGCTGCTACGGAATCCAGCGGATCGACCTGCTCTCCGACGCCGTGGTGCTCAGCGGCGCCGGGGTGGGCGGCGGCTCACTGGTGTACGCGAACACGTTGTACGAGCCCCGCGACCCCTTCTACGCCGACCCCCGCTGGAGCGGCATCACCGACTGGCGCGCCGAACTCGCGCCCGCCTACGACCAGGCCAAGCGGATGCTCGGCGTCGCGACCTATCCGCGGATGACGCCCTCGGACAAGGTGATGCTGCAGGTCGCCACCGACCTCGGCATCGCCGACTCGTTTCACGCCACCCCGGTTGGCGTGTGTTTCGGCGGCACGGACGGCGACCAGGCCGCGCCGGGCGCCGCGGTCGGTGACCCGTACTTCGGCGGGGCCGGCCCGGACCGCAAGGCGTGCCTGCACTGCGGCGAATGCATGACGGGGTGCCGGCACAACGCCAAGAACACGCTGGTCAAGAATTACCTCTATCTGGCCGAAAAGATCGGTGCGACAGTGCATCCGCTGACCACAGTCGTCGACGTGCGGCCGCGTCACGACGGCGGGTACGACGTCCTCGCCCGCCGCACCGACGCCAAGCTGCGCCGGCGACGCGTCACGTTCACCGCGCAGCAGGTGGTGTTCTCGGCCGCCGCCCTGGGCACCCAGCGGCTGCTGCACCGGCTGCGCGACCGCGGCAGCCTGCCGCACGTCTCGCCCCGGCTCGGGGAGCTCTCGCGCACCAACTCCGAGGCGATCCTCGCGGTGCGGGCGCGCGGCGACGACGTCGACTACTCCGAGGGCGTGGCGATCACGTCGTCGATCCACCCGGACGGCCACACCCATGTGGAGCCGTGCCGCTACGGCCACGACTCCAATCTGATGGGGTTGCTCGGCACCGTCCTGGTCGACGGGCTGGATGGCGGCAGGCGTTGGCGAAGTGGGATGAAAGAGCTTGTGCGCCAACGCCGTGACCTGACCCGCCTGCTCAACCCGAGGAACTGGTCGGAACAGACCATCCCGCTGCTGGTGATGCAGACCCACGACAACTCCCTGACCACCTATACGCGGCGCGGGCCGTTCGGGCGGCGCGTGGTGACGCGGCAGGGCGTGGGCGAGCCGAACCCGACGTGGATTCCGTTGGGCCACGAGGTGGCCCGGCGTGCGGCCGAGTACATGGACGGCATCCCCGGCGGCGCCTGGGCCGACCTGGCGGACATCCCGATGACAGGTCACTTCATCGGCGGTTGCGTGATCGGCGAGACCGCGGCCGACGGCGTCGTGGACCCCTACCACCGCATGCACGGGCACCCCGGGCTGCACGTGATCGACGGGTCCACGATCACCGCGAACCTGGGCGTCAACCCGTCGCTCACGATCACCGCACTGGCCGAGCGCGCCGCCGCACTGTGGCCGAACAAGGGCGAGCCCGATCCGCGGCCGCCGTTGGGTTCGCCCTACGTGCGCGTCGCGCCCGTCGCACCGGTCAACCCCGCGGTCCCCGACGGCGCGCCGGGCGCGTTGCGGCCGGCCCGGTCCGAGTGACCGCGAGGGTGCGCACATGTACGGCCCGTCCGGCCTGTCGCCGTGCAGACACGCACCCTCGGCGGGCCGTCAGGCCTGATGGAGCGCCGCCAGCAGCCGGCGCGCCGCGGCCACGCGGCGTACGGCCGGCCCGGTCAGCGCGTCGAGCGCGCATTCGGGGTCGGCGGGCGGCCCCATGTGCCCGCAGCCGCGCGGGCAGTCGCCGATCGCGTCGGCGAGGTCCGCGAAGGCCATCAGCACGTCGTCGGGCTCGATGTGGGCCAGCCCGAACGAGCGGATGCCCGGGGTGTCGATCACCCAGCCGGAACCCTGCAGGGGCAGCGCCAGTGATTGGGTGGAAGTGTGCCTGCCCCTGCCGATCTCGGTCACCTCACCGACGGCCCGCGCCGCTTCGGGCACCAGGCGGTTCACCAGCGTGGACTTGCCGACCCCGGAATGCCCCAGGAGCACGGTGATCTTGCCGGCGAGCAGGTCCGCCACCGCGAGCAGCGGGTCGTCGCGGCCCGCGACGACCACCGTCAGCTCGAGGTCGACGAACTGGTCGGCGAACGGCTCCGGCGGGGCGAGGTCGGTCTTGGTCAGGCACAGGATCGGCTTCAGCCCGCCGGCGTAGGCGGCGATCAGCGTGCGGTCGACCAGGCCGGTGCGCGGCGGCGGGTCGGCCATCGCCACGACGATCAGCAGCTGGTCGGCGTTGGCGACCACCACCCGCTCGCTGGGGTCGGTGTCATCGGCGGTGCGCCGCAACACCGTTCGGCGTTCCCCGCGGCGCACGATGCGGGCCAGGGTGTCCGGCCGCCCCGACAGGTCGCCGACCAGGTCGACGTCGTCGCCGACGACGATCGGAGTGCGGCCCAGCTCGCGGGCCCGCATCGCGGTGACCCGGCGAGCGGGGTCGCCGCCCAACACGCACCCCCAGCGGCCGCGGTCGACGCTGACCACCATGGCGGATTCGGCGTCGGCGTGCTCCGGACGGGTCTTGGTTCGCGGTCGCGATCCCCTTCCGGAGCGGACCTTGACGTCGGACTCGTCGAGATCGCCGCGCCTCAAACGCCGGGCTCTTCCCCGATTGCCCGACTCCTCCTCGGGCCGCCACCGCGGCCCGCATCGTCGCCGGGCTCTTCCCCGATTGCCCGACTCCTCCTCGGGCCGCCACCGCGGCCCGCATCGTCGCCGGGCTCCAGCATGCGCGCCCACAGCTGCGGAAACTCCGGCAGCGTCTTGGTGGTGGCGCCGATGTCGTCCACCTCGACCCCGGGCACCCGCAACCCGACGATCGCACCGGCCATCGCCATCCGGTGGTCGGCATACGCGCGCCAGGTACCGGCGTGCAGCGGCGTCGCGGTGATCACCAGCCCGTCGGGTCTCTCGGCGCAATCGCCGCCCAGGCGGTTGATCTCGGTGCGCAGCGCGGCGAGCCGATCGGTCTCGTGGCCCCGCAGATGCGCGATGCCGGAGAGGCGCGACACCGATCCCGGCGCGGCCAGCGCCGCGAGTGCCGCCACCGTCGGCGTCAGCTCGCCGACGGCGCGCAGGTCGACGTCAAAACCGGGATAGTCCGCCGAACCACGCACCTCCAGCACTGAATCCGATTGGGTGACAACGGTATCGAGTGCACCCAACACTTTCAGGAGGTGGTCGGCCGGTTGCACGCTGGCCGCGGGCCAGCCGGTGATGCGCACCGTTCCGGCGGTGACCACCGCCGCCGCCAGGAACGCGACCGCGTTGGTCAGGTCCGGCTCGACCTCCCAGCGCCGGGCCGTCACCGCGCCGGGCCGCACCCGCCAGCGATCGGGAATGGAGTCGTCGACGTCCACCCCGGTCTGCCGCAGCATCTCCACGGTCATCGCGATGTGGGGGGCCGACGGCAGCGTCGAACCCGTGTGTTGCACGGTCAGGCCCTCGCGGAAGGATGCCGCGCACAACAGCAGGCCGGACACGAACTGCGACGACGCCGACGCGTCGATGGCCACGGTGCCCCCGGCGACGCCTCCGCCGCCGTGGACCCGGAACGGAAGCCCGCTGCCTTCGATCCGGACGCCCAGCCCGCGCAGCGCGTCGAGCAGCGGTGCGATGGGCCGGGTGCGGGCCTGCTCGTCGCCGTCGAACTCGACCACCTCATCGGCCAGCGCGGCCAGCGGCGGGACGAAACGCAACACCGTGCCCGCCAGGCCGCAGTCGACCCGCGCGCCGGGCCCCGGGGCGACCTTGCCGCTCACCGTCAGTTCGGACCCGGTCCCGTCGACGCGCAGGCCGAGGGTGCGCAGGGCCCCGATCATCAGGTCGGTGTCGCGGCTGCGCAGCGCCCCGCTGATCGTCGAGGAGCCCTGATGCTGCGCGGCCGCCAGCGCTGCCAGCACCAGCGCCCTGTTGGTCTGCGACTTCGATCCCGGGACGGTCACGGTCGCATGCACGGGTGCGGTCGCGTGGGGGGCGGGCCACGGCTGGGTGCTCACCGGTCCATCATCGCCTGTCGTCGGTTCTGCCACCATGGGAGTCATGTGCGGACGGTTTGCGGTCACGACGGATCCGGCACTGCTGGCCCAGAAGATCAAGGCGATCGATGAGGTCACGACGACGGCGGGGGCTGCGGCGCCCAACTACAACGTGGCGCCCACGACCAGCATCGCCACCGTCGTCACACGGCACAGCGAACCCGACGACGAGCCGACCCGCCGCGTGCGATCGATGCGCTGGGGTTTGGTGCCGCCGTGGGTCAAACCCGGTCCCGACGGGGCGCCGCAGGCCAAGGGTCCGATGCTGATCAACGCCCGCGCCGACAAGATCACCACCTCGCCGGCGTTTCGGTCGAGCGCCAAGAGCAAGCGCTGCCTCATCCCGATGGACGGCTACTACGAGTGGCGGGTCAACGACCCGAAGGCGGGCCAGAAGTCGCGCAAGACGCCCTTCTACATGTACCGCTCCGACGGGGAGCCACTGTTCATGGCGGGGCTGTGGTCGGTCTGGAAGTCGGCCGACGACGCGCCGCCGTTGCTGAGCTGCACGATCATCACCACCGACGCGCCCGAAGAACTCGGCGAGATTCACGACCGGATGCCGCTGGTGGTGCCCGAACGCGATTGGGACCGCTGGCTGGACCCGGACGCCCCGGCCGACGAAGACCTGCTCGCACGGACGCCCGACGTCCACGGCATTTGCATGCGCGAGGTGTCGATGCTGGTCAACAACGTCCGCAACAACGGACCGCAACTGCTCGACCCGGTCGAGTCGCAGCCCGAGCAGATGAAACTGCTGTAGGCACGCAACGCTGCCGCTATGCCGCGTCATCGTCTTCGTCTGCGCGTAGCAGTTTTTCGGGGTGCCAGTAGGTGTTTTTTCGGGGTTGGCCGCGGTCGAGGTGTGGGGGTGGGATCCATTCGGTGTCGCCGTTGGTGTTTTTTCGGGTGGTCCAGCCGCGGGGTTGCAGGAGGCGGTGGTGGGGGCCGCAGGCGAAGGTGAGGTCGTCGATGTCGGTGCATCGACAGGTGGCCCAGTCGGTGACGTGGTGGACTTCGCTGTAGTAGCCGCCCACGGTGCAGCCGGGGGCTGAGCAGCCGCGGTCTTTGGCGTAGAGCACGATTCTTTGCGCGGGGGAGGCCAGGCGTTTGGTGTGGTAGAGGGCCAGGGTTTTGCCTTTGTCGAAGATCGCCAGGTAGTGATGGGCGTGGCGGGCCAGGCGGATGACATCGCTCATGGGCAAGATGGTGCCCCCGCCGGTCAGGGCGCATCCGGCGGCGGCTTCCAGTTCGGCCAGGGTGGTGGTGGCGATGATGGCGGCCGGAAGCCCGTTGTGTTGGCCCAGCTTCCCGGAGGCCAGGATCGCGCGGAGTGCGGCGAGCAGGCCGTCGTGCTGGCGTTGGGCGGGCCCGCGGGCATCTTTGTCGATGGCGTCCTGGGTGGGGGTGCCGTCGATGCAGGGGTGCTCGTCGAGGGGGTTGCACATGCCCGGGGCGGCGAGTTTGGCCCACAGGGCTTCGATCGTGGCGCGCAGTTCGGGGGTGATCCAGCCGCTCAGGTGTGACATCTTGTCGGGGCCCTGGGCGCCCAGGATCAGCCCGCGCCGCCGGGCCCGGTCCTCGTCGGTGTAGTTGCCGTCGGGGTTGAGGGCGTTGTCGAGTTGCTCGGCGAGCCCGCTGAGTTGTTCGGGGCGGATTCGGGTGCCGTGGCGGGCCAGGTCGGCTTCGGCGCGTTCGCGGGTGGG
>NZ_JBYCLG010000329.1:0-2731 GCF_057473785.1 Mycobacterium sp. TH-M103 | reverse complement strand
TGCGGGCGCAGCAGCAAATTATCAAGGCGGCGACCATTTGTGCAAACCGACAGGCTGATCGGGCGCGCCGCCCGTCGGGTCGGGGAACGCGGCACAGTCGGTAAACTGCTCGCATGGTCCACGACTGGTTGCTCGTGGAGACGCTGGGCGACGAACCCGCCGTGGTGGCGCAGGATCGGCAGCTGAAAAACCTCATTCCCGTCGCAACATTCCTGCGCCGCAGCCCCCACCGCGCCGCGGTGCGCACCGCGATCACCGAGTCGATGCAGACCGGCCAGAGCCTGACCAGCATCACCCCCAAACGCGACCGCGTCATCCGCACCGAACCGGTGGTGATGTCCGACGGCAGGACGCACGGTGTGCACGTCTGGACCGGCCCCGCCGACGCCGAGCCCCCCACGCGACCGATCCCGGGCCCGCTGAAGTGGGATCTGACACTGGGCGTGGCCACCGACACCCGGGAATCGCTCACCAACAGCGGCAAGAACGCCGAAGTCGAGGTCACCCTCGGCAGGGCCTTCGCGGAAGACCTCCCATCCCGCGACCTCAACCCGAACGAAGCCAAGGTGCTGGCCATGGCCGTCAAGGCCGAGCCGGACCGGACGTTTTGCAGCACCTGGGATCTCACCGACTGGCAGGGCAATCCCATCCGGATCGGCTTCGTCGCCCGCACCGCGCTCGAGCCGGGCCCCGACGGCCGCGACCACCTCGTCGCCCGGGCGATGAACTGGCGCGCCAACCTCGAGGGTCCCGTCGTGTCCACCGACGACATCGCGCAGCGGATCCTGGAGGGACTCGCGCGGGCCGGAGTTCACCGGGCGCTCGTCGACCTCAAGAACTGGACCCTGCTCAAGTGGCTCGACGAACCGTGCCCGTTCTACGACTGGCGCGCCGGCAGGGTCGACAAACCGAACGTTCACCCCGACGACGAGCACCTCTTGGCCTCGATGACAACGGAATTCGCCGGCGGTGCGACCAGTCGGGTGTTACGGATGCCGGGGCACGACGCCGACTGGGTGCCCGTACACGTCACCGTCAGCCGAGTGGAACTCGAACCGGAGACCTTCGTCGGGCTGATCTCGTTGCGGTTGCCCAGCGACGCCGAACTCGCCGAGGCCGGACTGACGCCGGGCGACGCGACCTGACTACGCGGGGCCGGCGGGTCCCGCCCGGGCCGCGGCCCGGGCAATGCCGGCCGGTCCCACCAGGCCGACGGCCACGTCGACCGTGACGACCACGTCGAGCCCGTCCATCTCGCAGCGGACCGCAGCGGCCCCCATCCGGCGGGCCACCGCCGTCGCGCGGGCGCAGGCCGCAGTCGCTCCGGCCGGCAGCCGGGCCGCCGCGGCCAGCGCGGCCAGGTCGGCCGCCGCTTGAGCCCGGTGCCGGGCGACCACCACCGCTCCGAGATAGGCGCCCGCGACCGTGACGCACAGCACCACCGCGACCATGGCTGCCGCGGCCACGGTGGCCGACCCCCGGTCACCCCGGCTCCTCGGCCGCCGAAACGGTCTTGGCGCCGATGGCCAGGGTGGGTAACAGCGGCGAACGGGCAACGACCGTGGCCACGAAGAGATCCCCGTCCCGACGCACCTGGATGCGTGCCCCCGCGGGCGCGAGGCGGCGCGCGGCGTCGAACGCCGAGCGCTGGTCGCCGCGCGCGGCGAGGCGGGCGGCCTCGCGGGCGGCGTCGACGCAGCGCAACTGCATGGACACCGCCGTGACACCGCCCAGGCACAGCGCGAGCACCACGACCAGCGCGGCGATCCCCAGTGCCGCCTCGACGGTGCTCGCACCCGCACAGCCCGCCGCTAGACCTTGGTATTGAGCGCGCGACCGATGATGTTGGTCAACGCCGACACGATCGAATCGCCGGTGACGACGGCGTAGAGGATCGCGCCGAAGGCGGCGGCGGCTATCGTGCCGATCGCGTACTCGACCGTCGACATGCCCGACTCGTCGACAGCCAGGGCGGTCATGCGCGTCAGGAATGCACGAAACATGTTGATCAGCAATGTTTTTTCCTCCTCGTTTACGTCTCACAGCAGGCCCGACCGCAGGATGTCGCCGGCCAGCCCGGCGACCACCGGCACGATGCCCAGGCAGAAGAACGCCGGTAGAAAGCACAGCCCGAGCGGTCCGGCGACCAGGACGCCTGCGCGTTCGGCGGCGGCGGCGGCCGCGTGCACGGCATCGTGACGGGATTGGTCGGCCAGTTCGGCGACACCAGCGGCCAGCGCCGCACCGGAGGACGCCGAACGCCGCGCCAGGCGTAGCAGCGCGTCGGTGTGCGCGTCGGGCGCCCCGGCCGGCGGGTCTGCCGACGCCGACCATGCCACGGCGGGATCGGCGCCCAGCGCCAGCAGATCGGCGGCGCGGCGCAACACCCCGGCCAGCTTGGGCGGGGCGGACGCGGCGGTGGCGGCCGCGGCCGCCGGCACCGCCATGCCCGCCGCCAAGCACACCGCCAGCACGTCGAGGCACGAGGCGGCGGCCAGCGGGTCCGGGCCGTGCGTACGGCCGTGCGGTGGCCTGCGCCGCGGCCACCGTGCCCGCGCGGACAACCCGGCACGCTCCCGCACCAGCGACGGTCCGGGGCCCACACACAGCGCGACGGCCAGCAGCACGGCCGCGGTGCTCACTGGACTACCTTCCTGAGGTCATCGCTTCTGGATGAAGCGTTGATGCACCCGAGGTGCCACCAGGTCACTGCCCTGCTCGCTTGACGCGG
>NZ_JBYCLG010000328.1:0-9612 GCF_057473785.1 Mycobacterium sp. TH-M103 | reverse complement strand
AGGAGATCCTGGCCGGCGTCGGCGGGGTGCGGGCGATCCGCGCGTTCACGGCCAACGCGGGCCTGCCCGCGCCCGAGGTATTCCACATGAACGAGGGGCACGCGGGCTTCCTCGGTGCGGAGCGCATCCGTGAGCTGGTCACCGACTCGGGACTGGACTTCGACACCGCGCTGACCGTCGTCCGCTCCAGCACGGTGTTCACCACCCACACCCCGGTGCCCGCCGGAATCGACCGGTTCCCGCTAGAGATGGTGCAGCGCTACTTCGACGACCAACGCGAGGCGACGTTGCTGCCGGGCCTGCCGACCGCCCGGATTCTCGAACTGGGCGCCGAGGCCGACCCGGCCAAGTTCAACATGGCCCACATGGGCCTGCGGCTGGCCCAGCGCGCCAACGGCGTCTCCCTGCTACACGGGCGGGTGAGCCGCGCCATGTTCAGCGAGCTGTGGCCCGGGTTCGACCGGGGCGAGGTCCCGATCGGCTCGATCACCAACGGCGTGCACGCACCCACCTGGGCCGCGCCGCAGTGGCTGGAGTTGGGTCGCGAGCTGGCCGGCTCGGACTCGCTGAGCGAACCCACGGTCTGGCAGCGGCTGCAGCAGGTCGACCCCGGCCACCTGTGGTGGATCCGCTCCCAGTTGCGTTCGCTGCTGGTCGAGGACGTGCGGGCGCGGCTGCGCCGGTCGTGGCGGGAGCGCGGCGCGGCCGACGCCGAGCTGGCCTGGATCGGGACGGCCTTCGACCCGGACGTGCTGACCATCGGGTTCGCCCGGCGGGTGCCGACCTACAAGCGGCTGACCCTGATGCTGCGCGATCCCGACCGGCTGGAACGACTGCTGCTCGACGAGGAGCGGCCGATCCAGCTGATCGTGGCCGGGAAGTCCCACCCCGCCGACGACGGCGGCAAGGCGCTGATCCAGCAGGTCGTGCGCTTCGCCGACCGCCCGCAGGTGCGCCACCGCATCGCCTTCCTGCCCGACTACGACATGTCGATGGCCCGGCTGCTGTATTGGGGCTGCGATGTCTGGCTCAACAACCCGCTGCGTCCCCTGGAGGCGTGCGGCACCTCCGGGATGAAGAGCGCGCTGAACGGCGGACTGAACCTGTCCATCCGCGACGGCTGGTGGGACGAGTGGTACGACGGCGAAAACGGCTGGGAGATACCGTCGGCCACGGGGCTGGCCGACGAGGTGCGCCGCGACGACCTGGAGGCCAACGCGCTCTACACGCTGCTCGAAGAGGCGGTGGCACCGAAGTTCTACGAGCGCGACCAACACGGGGTGCCGCCGCGGTGGGTCGAGATGGTGCGCCACACCCTGCAGACGCTGGGGCCCAAAGTGCTGGCCTCCCGAATGGTGCGGGACTACGTCGAGCAGTACTACATGCCCGCGGCGCAGTCGCTGCGCAAGACCATCGGCGGCGAGAAGCCCTTCGGCGCCGCGCGGGAGCTGGCCGTCTACCGTCGGCGCGTCGAGGAGGCGTGGCCCAAGATCGAGGTCACCGACGTCGACAGCACCGGCCTGCCGGACACCCCGCTGCTCGGGTCGAAGCTGACCCTGACCGCGACCGTGCGGCTGGGCGGACTGCGGCCCGACGAGGTGGCCGTGCAGGCGGTGCTCGGCCGGGTGGACTCCAGCGACGTGTTGCAGGACCCGGTGACGGTCGACATGCCGCACACCGGCAGCGCCGACGGCGGGAAAGCGGTGTTCGCGACGACGACGCCACTGCCGATGGCCGGTGCGGTCGGATACACGGTGCGGGTGCTGCCCCGCCATCCGATGCTCGCCGGCAGCGCCGAGCTCGGTCTGGTGGCCCTGGCCGGATGACCGCCTACGGTCAGGCCGGCACGCCGTCGGGCGCGGTGCGTAGCCGCTCCAGCGCCCCCCGCACCTGGGCGGCATCGGTTGTCGGCCAGAACGGCGGCAGCGAGGCCCGCAGGTAGGCGCCGTAGCCGGCCGTGACCATTCGAGAGTCGAGTACGGCGACGACGCCGCGGTCGGTCACCCGACGCAGCAGCCGGCCGGACCCCTGTGCCAGCAGCAACGCCGCGTGGCTGGCGGCCACCGCCATGAAACCGTTGCCGCCGCGGGCGGCGACGGCCCGCTGCCGCGCGCCCAGCAGGGGATCGTCCGGCCGGGGAAAGGGGATGCGGTCGATCAGCACCAGCGACAGCGACGGGCCCGGCACGTCGACGCCCTGCCACAGCGACAGCGTGCCGAACAGCGAGGTCTCCGGGTCGGCGCTGAAACGTTCGACCAGCGCCGAGGTGCTGTCGTCGCCCTGACACAACACCGGTGTCGACAACCGTTCGCGCATGGCCTCGGCGGCGGCCCGGGCGGCCCGCATCGACGAGAACAGCCCCAGTGTGCGCCCGCCGGCGGCGGTGATGAGCTCGGCGATCTCGGTGAGCTGCTCGGCCGACCCGGTGCCGTCGCGACCGGGCGGCGGCAGGTGGGCGGCGACGTAGAGGATTCCCGCTTTGGCGTGCTCGAACGGCGACCCGACGTCGAGACCCCGCCATTTGGGCCACGTCGGATCGCCGCCGGGCTCCGATCCGGTCAGGCCCCACGCGGCCGCCATTGCGTCGAAGGACCCGCCGACCGTCAGCGTCGCCGACGTCAACACGGTCGTCGACCGTGAGAAAACCCGGTCGCGCAGCAGGCCGGAGACCGACAGCGGCGCCACGCGCAGCACGGGCCGCGGCGAACCCCGGTTGTCCTCGTGCTCCAGCCAGACCACGTCGGTCCGATCCGGGATGGCCGGAGCGAACGAGACAAGGATGCGAGACGCGGTGTCGAATATCTCGCCGAGCGCGGCGACCGCCTCGGCACGGGCCGATGCCGCTCCGGGGTCAGCCCGCACCGGGCCGGTGGCGTCGATCGCCGAGCGTGCCGCGCTCGCCGCGTCGCGCAGCGCCGTCAGGTAGGTCGCGAGCTCGTCGTCGAGTCGGTCGATGCGGCCGGGCCGCGCGTCGTGGATCGCGGCGGCGAGGTTGGCGGTGGCCGCCTCCAACCGCTGGGTCAGTTCCGGACCGACCATCCGGGCGATCCGGCGCGTGGCCGCCCCGAGGGTGGCCGGGGTCAGCTCCGCGGTGGCCACCGACGTCACCCGGTCGACCAACTCGTGCGCCTCGTCGACCACCAGCAGCGCGTGCTCCGGCAGCACCGCCGATTCGGCGACGGCGTCGATGGCCAGCAGCGCGTGGTTGGTGACCACAATGTCGACGCCGCCGGCGCGGCCACGCGCCCGTTCCGAGAAGCATTCGCCGCCGAAGGGGCAGCGAGCCACGCCGATGCATTCGCGCGCGGAGACGCTGACCTGCGACCAGGACCGGTCGGGAACGCCGGGCCGCAGGTCGTCGCGGTCGCCCGAGTCGGTCGTCGACGCCCAGGCGGTGAGCCGCTGCAAGTCGCGACCCAGCGAGGTCGCGGCCACCGGATCGAAGAGCTCCTCCTGCGGTCTGTCCTCAGGCTCGCCGTCGATGGCGCTTCCATTGTGGATTTTGTTCAGGCACAGGTAGTTTCGCCGGCCCTTCAGCAGCGCGAACCGCGGCGCGCGGGGCAGCGTCCGGGCCAGCGACTCGGCCAGCCGCGGCAGGTCGCGGTCGACGAGCTGACGTTGCAGGGCGATCGTGGCCGTGGACACGACGACGGGCGATTCGTCGCTGACGGCGCGGACGATCGCGGGGACCAGATACGCCAGCGACTTACCGGTGCCGGTGCCGGCCTGCACGGCCAGGTGCTCGCCGGTATCGAAGGCGCGCGCCACCGCGACGGCCATCTCGAGCTGGCCTTGGCGTTCACTGCCGCCGAGCCCGGCCACCGCGGCGGCCAGCAGCTCCGGCACGCTCGGGCAGGCGTCGGAGGTGGTCACTGTTCGCGCTCAGGCCGGGATCTGGCTGGTGGGGATCGCCGGATCGCCGGGCGCCAATGCCAGCCCCTCCCACGGCAGGCTGCGCAGGCCGGCCGCGGCCAGCTTGCGTGCGGGGGCCAGGGCGCAGGCGCCCGTTTCCGCGACGACGCGGCCGCCGCGGACCAGGGGAGTGGTCAGGGGCCGGGACGGTTCGCCCACCGTGGGCGGGCGTCCGGCCGGGTGTACGACCTCCTCGGTGACGATGCCGCTCGGACGCGACAGGCGCAGCGCCTCTTTGCGGCCGCCGTGCGATTCCTTGTGGGTGCTGCGCTTCTGCACCGGCATGCCGTCCACTTCGACGAGCTTGTACACCATGTACGCGGTCGGGGCGCCCGCGCCGGTCACCAGCGAGGTACCGACGCCGTAGCTGTCGACGGGCTCGGCGCGCAACGCGGCGATGGAGAACTCGTCGAGGTCGCCGGACACCACGATCCGCGTCCGGCCGGCGCCCAGCTCGTCGAGCTGGGCACGCGCCTGGCGGGCGAGCACGCCCAGCTCGCCGGAGTCGATCCGGACCGCGCCCAGCGACGTGCCGGCGGCCGCCACGGCGTTGGCCACGCCGGCCGTCACGTCGTAGGTGTCCACCAGCAGCGTGGTGTCGACGCCCAGTGCCCGGACCTGGGCGCGGAACGCGGCCGGCTCGTCAGGTCCGTCCTGCGTGGTGTGCAGCATGGTGAACGCGTGCGCGGCGGTGCCCTCGGTGGGGATTCCGTATCGCCGCTGGGCCTCCAGGTTGGAGGTGGCGGCGAAGCCGACGATGTAGGCGGCACGGGCCGCGGCGATCGCGGCGTGCTCGTGGGTCCGGCGCGATCCCATCTCGATCAGCGGACGTCCGCCGGCGGCGCTGACCATCCGCGCGGCCGCCGACGCGACCGCGGTGTCGTGGTTGAAGATCGACAACGCCAGCGTTTCGAGCACCACGCATTCGGCGAAGCTGCCCGTGACCGAGAGCACGGGCGACCCGGGAAAGTACAGCTCCCCTTCCGCATAGCCGTCGATGTCGCCGCCGAACCGGAAGTCCCGCAGGTAGCCGACCGTGTCGGGATCGAGGAATTCGGCGAGCAGCCGGCACTGGTCGTCGTCGAAGCTGAAGTGCGGCAACGCTTCCAGCAGGCGCCCGGTTCCGGCGACCACGCCGTAGCGGCGCCCCGGCGGAAGCTTGCGCGCGAACAGCTCGAAGGTGGTCCGTCGCGCGGCGGTGCCGTCGCGCAGCGCCGCCGCCAGCATCGTCAACTCGTACTTGTCGGTCAACAGCCCAGCGGGGACCGGGTCGATCATTCCGTTACGGTATCCGCCCCCGTGCGGGGTTCGGTATTCAGATGCGGGGCTCGCTATCCTGGGAGCCATGGTTGTTGCGTCAGCGCCCACCAAACCGGGCACTACCGGACAACGCGAGGCTGACCCCGTCGACGTGACGGCCAGTCCATGGGTCACGATCGTGTGGGACGACCCGGTCAACCTGATGACCTATGTCACGTATGTGTTCCAGAAGTTGTTCGGTTACAGCGAGCCACACGCCACCAAGCTGATGCTTCAGGTGCACAACGAGGGCAAGGCGGTGGTGTCGGCGGGCAGCCGGGAGTCGATGGAAGCCGACGTATCCAAACTGCACGCCGCGGGGTTATGGGCGACCCTGCAGCAGGACCGGTGAGGGCACCCGATTCCCTGTGCGCAAATGGAAGCGCGTCGAGACCCCCGAGGGTCCTCGCTTTCGGTCCTCCCTGGCCACCCACGAGGCCGAGTTGCTCCGAAACCTCGTCAGCGCGATGATCGGCCTGCTCGACGAGCGCGAATCCTCCGCTCCGGCAGACGAACTCGAAGAGATCACCGGCATGAAGACCGGGAACTCCGAGCCGCCGCACGATCCGACGCTGCGCCGCCTGCTGCCTGACTTCTACCGGGCCGACGCCGAGGACGAGCCCTCGCCCGAGGTTCCCGAAGACCTGAACGCCGCGCTGCGCAGCCTGCATGAGCCGGAGATCATCGATGCCAAACGCGTTGCAGCGCAACAGTTGTTGAAGACCATCCCGGCCCGGGCCGGCAAGTTCGAGCTGACCGAGGACGAGGCGAACGCCTGGGTCTCGGCGGTCAATGACATCCGGCTGACGCTGGGCGTGATGCTCGACATCGGGCCGCAAGGCCCCGATCGCCTGCCGCCCGACCACCCGTTGGCCTCCCACTTCGACGTCTACCAGTGGCTGACGGTCCTGCAGGAATACCTGGTCCTGGTGCTGATGGGTCCCCGGTCAACTTGACGGCGCCGCCGCTGGGCTCCATCGCCGACGTCGGAGGCGTCCGCGTCGGCCACCACCACCGCTTGGATCCCGACGCGTCGCCGGGCGCCGGATGGGCCAGCGGCGTCACCGTGGTTCTCACCCCGCCCGGGACCGTCGGCGCGGTCGACTGCCGCGGTGGCGCACCGGGCACCCGGGAAACCGATCTGCTCGATCCCGCCAACACCGTGCGCTTCGTCGACGCGGTGCTGCTCGCCGGTGGCAGCGCCTACGGCCTGGCCGCCGCCGACGGCGTCATGCGCTGGCTGGAGGAACGCGGACGCGGTGTCGCGATGGAGGGCGGGGTGGTGCCCATCGTGCCCGGTGCGGTGATCTTCGATCTCCCGGTGGGCGGCTGGGACCGCCGGCCGACGGCCGACTTCGGCTATGCGGCGTGTGAGGCCGCCCGGGGTGGTGAGGCGGTGCCGGCGGTCGGCACGGTCGGCGCGGGGGTCGGGGCGCGGGCCGGGGTGCTCAAAGGCGGCGTCGGGACGGCCTCGACGACGCTGCCGTCCGGCGTGACCGTCGGCGCGATCGTCGTGGTGAACTCCGCGGGCGATGTCGCCGACCGGGCCACCGGCCTGCCCTGGATGGCGGACCTGATCCGCGAGTTCGCGCTGCGGCCGCCGCCGCCCGAACAGGTCGAGGCGTTCGCGCTGCTGCCGCCCAAGCTGAGCCCGCTGGACAATCCTCTCAACACGACGATCGGCGTCGTGGCGACCGACGCCGCGCTCAGCCCGGCGGCCTGCCGGCGCCTCGCCACCGCCGCCCAGGACGGCCTGGCCCGCGCGGTGCGCCCGGCGCACACCCCGCTGGACGGCGACACGGTGTTCGCGCTGGCCACCGGCGCCCTCGAGGTACCGCTCGCGGCTGATACGCCCGCCGCCTTCTCCCCGGAGGCGGGGCTGGTCAGCGAGCTGGGCGCCGCGGCCGCCGATTGCGTGGCGCGGGCGGTGCTGGCCGGTGTGCTCGGTGCCGAGTCGGTGGCCGGAATACCGACCTACCGCGGCATGTTGCCCGGAGCGTTCGGCCGATGAGGGGATGCGCATGACCAGACGAGGGGGAAGGTCGGGCACCCCGGCGCCTCGGGAGGCGTCGCGGCCGGCGTGGATGGTCGGCGCGGCCACGATCCTCACCTTCGTGGCGCTGCTCTACCTCGTCGAACTGATCGACCAGCTGACGCGGCACTCGCTGGACTCCAACGGCATCAGGCCGCTGCAGGCCGACGGCCTGTGGGGCATCGTGTTCGCTCCGGTCTTGCACGCCGGCTGGGAACACCTGATGGCCAACACCGTGCCGCTGTTGGTGCTGGGATTCCTCATGACGCTGTTCGGGTTGTCGCGCTTCGTCTGGGCCACCGCGATCGTCTGGATCGTGGGCGGGTTCGGTACCTGGCTGATCGGCGACCTGGGCAGCAGCTGCGGCCCCACCGACCACATCGGGGCCTCGGGCCTGATCTTCGGGTGGCTGGCCTTTCTGCTCGTGTTCGGGATATTCGTGCGCCGGGTGTGGGACATCATCATCGGCCTGGTGGTCTTGTTGGTCTACGGCGGCATCCTGCTCGGCGCCATGCCGGTGCTGGGCAGGTGCGGCGGCGTGTCGTGGCAGGGCCACCTGTGCGGAGCGGTCGCCGGCGTGGTGGCCGCCTACGCGTTGTCCGCCCCGGAGCGCAAGGCACGTGCCGTCAAGAAGGCCTCGACCCAGCGGCGCAGCGCGTGATCTCGTCCCTGGCTCCCATCGGGATCTTCGATTCCGGTGTCGGCGGGCTGACGGTGGCCCGGGCCATCATCGACCAGCTGCCCGACGAGGACATCATCTACGTCGGCGACACCGCGCACGGCCCCTACGGGCCGCTCCCCATTCCCGAGATCCGCGCGCACGCGCTCGCGATCGGCGACGACCTGGTCGACCGCGGCGTCAAGGCGCTGGTGATCGCCTGCAACACGGCCTCGGCGGCATGCCTGCGCGATGCGCGCGAACGCTACGCCGTGCCCGTCGTCGAGGTGATCCTGCCGGCGGTGCGGCGTGCGGTCGCCACCACCCGCAACGGCCGCATCGGGGTGATCGGGACGCAGGCGACCATCGCCTCGCACGCGTACCAGGACGCCTTCGCCGCCGCCCGCGACGCCGAGATCACCGCGGTGGCCTGCCCGCGTTTCGTGGACTTCGTGGAGCGCGGGGTTACCAGCGGACGTCAGGTGCTGGGGCTGGCCGAGGGCTACCTGGAGCCGTTGCAGCGCGCCGGGGTCGACACGCTGGTGCTGGGTTGCACGCACTACCCGCTGCTGTCCGGGTTGATCCAGCTGGCGATGGGTGACACCGTGACGCTCGTCTCGAGCGCGGAGGAAACCGCCAAGGAGGTGCTTCGGGTGCTCACCGAACGAGACTTGTTGCGCCCGCACCCCGAGCGTCCCGGCGCGCCGCCGGCGAGCCGGGTGTTCGAGGCCACCGGCGACCCCGAGGCGTTCACCAAACTCGCGGCGCGGTTCCTGGGTCCGTCGGTGACGGGGGTGCGGCCGCTTCGCCACCCGTCCGAGCGCTAGCGTCCGAGCGCCGATGGCGAGGGAGATTCTGGTCACATAAATGCGGCCATGTTTTCGTCATGGTAGTACCGGGCATGGCACAGTAGTGTCCGTGCGAATCACCGTGCTCGGCTGCTCAGGCAGCGTGGTGGGCCCGGATTCGCCTGCGTCGGGCTACCTGCTCCGCGCGCCGGACACCCCGCCGCTGGTGCTCGACTTCGGCGGCGGCGTGTTGGGTGCGTTGCAGCGCTACGCCGATCCCAGTTCGGTACACGTGCTGCTGTCGCACCTGCACGCCGACCACTGCCTGGACATGCCGGGACTGTTCGTCTGGCGCCGGTACCACCCGATCCGCCCCGAAGGCAAGGCGATGCTGTACGGCCCCAGCGATACCTGGTCGCGGTTGGGGGCGGCGTCCTCACCCTACGGCGGCGAGATCGACGACTGCTCCGACATTTTCGACGTCCGCCACTGGGTCGACGGCGAACCCGTGACGTTCGGCGCACTGACGGTGGTGCCACGGGTGGTGGCTCACCCGTGCGAGTCGTACGGGTTGCGGGTCACCGACCCCACCGGCGCGTCGTTCGTCTACAGCGGCGACACCGGCGTCTGCGACCAGCTCGTCGAACTCGCGCGCGATGCGGACGTGTTCCTCTGCGAGGCCTCCTGGACGCATTCGCCGGACCGCCCGCCCGCGTTGCACCTGTCGGGCACCGAGGCCGGCAGGGCCGCGGCGCAGGCCGGCGTGCGGGAGCTGTTGCTGACGCACATCCCACCGTGGACCTCGCGGGAGGACGTGATCAGCGAGGCCAAGGCCGAGTTCGACGGCCCGGTGCACGCCGTCGTGTGCGGCGAGACGTTCGACATCCGCCGCTCCGAACGGGTCTGAGCGCCCGGCCGCAGGC
>NZ_JBYCLG010000327.1:0-7012 GCF_057473785.1 Mycobacterium sp. TH-M103 | reverse complement strand
TGGCGGTCAGCGTGCGGCAACCCGAGGACGGCAGCCAGCACTTCGCCCGGGTGAAGGTGCCCAACAACGTCGACCGCTTCGTCGAACTCGACAGCCCCGAATGGGGAATCGACGGCCCGGACGTCGTGCGGTACCTGCCGATGGAGGAACTGATCGCGGCCTTCCTTCCGGAGCTCTTCCCCGGCATGGAGATCGTCGAGCATCACGCCTTCCGCATCACCCGCAACGCCGACATGGAGGTCGAGGAAGACCGCGACGAGGACCTGTTGCAGGCGATGGAGCGGGAACTGGCGCGCCGGCGCTTCGGTCCGCCGGTGCGCCTCGAGATCGCCGACGACATGACGGAGAGCATGCTCGAGTTGCTGCTGCGCGAACTCGACGTGCACCCCGGTGACGTCATCGAGGTGCCCGGTCTTCTCGACCTCTCGTCGTTGTGGCAGATCTACGGCCTGAACCGCCCGGGCCTCAAAGACGCGGCGTTCGTTCCCGATACGCATCCCGCCTTCGCCGACCGGGAAACGCCCAGGAGCATCTTCTCGACGCTGCGCGAAGGCGACGTGCTGGTGCACCACCCCTACGACTCGTTCTCCACCAGCGTGCAGCGCTTCATCGAGCAGGCCGCCGCCGACCCCGACGTGCTGGCGATCAAACAGACTCTGTACCGCACCTCGGGCGACTCGCCCATCGTCCGCGCGCTGATCGAGGCCGCCAAGGCCGGAAAGCAGGCGGTGGCACTGGTTGAGCTCAAAGCGCGCTTCGACGAGCAGGCCAACATCCGGTGGGCCCGCGAACTCGAGCAGGCGGGCGTACACGTGGTGTACGGGCTGATCGGGCTCAAGACGCACTGCAAGACCTGCCTGGTGGTGCGGCGCGAGGGTTCGGCGATCCGGCGCTACTGCCACATCGGGACGGGCAACTACAACAGCAAGACGGCGCGGTTGTACGAGGACATCGGGCTGCTGACGGCGGCCCCCGACATCGGCGCGGACCTGACCGACTTGTTCAACTCGCTGACCGGTTATTCGCGTAAGTTGTCCTACCGCAACCTTTTGGTGGCTCCCCACGGAATTCGCACCGGCATCATCGAACGCGTCGACCGCGAGATCGCCGCGCACCAGGAGCGTGGTGGCGGGCGGATTCGGATAAAGATGAACGCACTCGTCGACGAGCAGGTCATCGATGCGCTCTACCGCGCGTCGCAGGCCGGGGTGCGGGTCGAGATAGTGGTACGCGGCATCTGCGCCCTGCGCCCCGGCGCGGAAGGCTTCTCCGAGAACATCGTCGTCCGTTCGATCCTCGGCCG
Source organism: Mycobacterium sp. TH-M103 (assembly GCF_057473785.1). Classification (NCBI taxonomy): domain Bacteria; kingdom Bacillati; phylum Actinomycetota; class Actinomycetes; order Mycobacteriales; family Mycobacteriaceae; genus Mycobacterium; species Mycobacterium sp. TH-M103. The sequence goes on along the minus strand of NZ_JBYCLG010000327.1, from coordinate 5,709 downwards.
CTTCCTCGAGCATTCGCGGATCATCCATTTCCGCAACATCAACGAGTTCTGGATCGGCAGCGCCGACATGATGCACCGCAACCTCGACAGGCGCGTCGAGGTGCTGGCTCAGGTCAAGGACCCCAAGCTCACCCCGCAGCTGAACGACCTGTTCGAGTCCGCTCTGGATCCGTCCACTCGCTGCTGGGAGTTGCGCGCCGACGGCCAATGGACGGCGATGCCGCACGACGGCCACACGGTTCGCGACCACCAGGAGTGGCTGATGGAGCGGCACCGGAGCTCCTGAGGCCGTGTGGTAGCTTTCCAGGTCACACCGGGGGGCGACCACGCCCAGCCGAATTGACCTGCAGGAGCGAAGTTGCCGACCCAGACCCCGCCCGCCGATCGGCGCCCGGGGAGCCGGATCGTCTACGCAGCGGGCGCGGTGCTGTGGCGGCCCTGTGCGTCGGGCCCGGGCGTCGAGATCGCCGTCATCCACCGCCCCCGCTACGACGACTGGTCGCTGCCCAAGGGCAAAGTCGACCCCGGTGAGACGGCGCCGGTGGCCGCGGTGCGGGAAGTGTGCGAGGAGACCGGTCACCACGCCGTTCTCGGCCGGCGGCTCACCTCGGTGAGTTACCCCATCTCCCAAGGCACCAAGAAGGTGTACTACTGGGCGGCACGCAGCACCGGCGGCGAGTTCGCGCCGGGCAAGGAGGTCGACGAGCTGATCTGGCTGCCGGCCGCCGACGCCATCGCCAGGGTGAGCTACCCACACGACCGGAAAGTGTTGCGCCGCTTCGCCAAGGACCCGGCAGACACCCACACGGTGCTCGTGGTCCGGCACGGCACCGCGGGCAGCAAATCACGTTTCGCCGGCGATGACGCCCTGCGGCCGCTCGACAAGCGGGGCAGGGCCCAGGCCGAGGCGCTGGTCCCGCAACTGATGGCTTTCGGCGCCACGGACGTCTACGCGGCCGACCGGGTGCGCTGCCACCAGACGGTGGAACCGCTTGCGGCCGAACTCGGCGTGCCCATCCACTCCGAGACCGCCCTGACCGAGGAGTCCTACGCCGCGGACCGGGATCGCGGCCGCGAGCGCGTCCTGCAGATCGCCGCGCAACCGGGGACCCCTGTCATCTGCACCCAGGGCAAGGTGATTCCCGATCTGATCGCCTGGTGGTGCGAACGCGATGGCCTCAAGCCCGACAAGGCGCGCAACCACAAGGGCAGCACCTGGGTGCTGTCGCTGTCGGACGGACGGCTGACGGCGGCCGACCACATCGGCGGCGCGCTGGCCGCCAACGTGCGCGCCTGAGACGCGAATACCCTTCGGGGGCATCGCTGCCCCCGAAGGGTTTCCGCTGTGGACTGCCTACTTGCGGCCGCGCCGCGACGTTGCCGCGGCCTTCTTGACCGGAGCCTTGGTCGCCGCGGCCTTCTTGACCGGAGCCTTGGTCGCCGCGGCCTTCTTGACCGGAGCCTTGGTCGCGGCCTTCTTCGCCGCCGGGGCCTTGGTCGCGGCGGCCTTCTTGACCGGAGCCTTGGTCGCGGCCTTCTTCGCCGCCGGGGCCTTGGTCGCGGCGGTCTTCTTGGCGGCCGTCTTGCGGGCCGGGGCCTTCTTCGCCGCCGCCTTCTTGGCCGCACCCGCGGCTACGACACCGCGCTTGACGGCGGGACCCTCCGCCGGGAGGCGCTGCGCCCCAGAGACAACCGCTTTGAACTGGGCACCGGGCCGGAATGCCGGGACGGACGTGGGCTTCACCTTCACCGTCTCGCCGGTACGCGGATTGCGGGCAACCCGCGCCGCGCGCCGACGCTGTTCGAAAACACCGAACCCGGTGATGGTGACGCTGTCGCCCTTGTGCACCGCACGCACGATGGTGTCGACGACATTCTCGACGGCGGCGGTGGCCTGCCGACGGTCCGAGCCCATTTTCTCTGTGAGCACGTCAATGAGCTCTGCTTTGTTCATCCATACCCTCCGAAGCCGTTGGTCCTCGTTTTCGGGAACCGACTAGTGGACACGGTAAACCTTCACCGGGCAAATTTCCAAGAGCCACGCGCAATTTCAGGGCCTGCCGAGCGTCAATTTCGCAATCCGGTTGCCGCCCTTGACTCGTGGGGCACCCCCGAAATCGGCTTGGCCGCCGCGGTCGACGGGGCCCGAATTCGGCGCCCGGCACGGCCTCATCGGGTGGGCGAAATGCGCGGCTTCCACTCGGGGCGGGTGGCCTCGAAGGTCTCGATCTCGTCGAGTTTCCGCAGCGTAAGGGCTATATCGTCGAGTCCCTCGAGCAGTCGCCAGGCAGTGTGATCGTCAATCTTGAACGGCAGCACCGCCGTTCCAGCGATGATATTTCGATCTTGAAGATTGGCAGTGATTTCCAGCCCCGGGCTCTGCTCGATGAGCTTCCAGAGCAGTTCGACGCCGTCCTGGGAAACTTCTGCCGCCAAGAGGCCCGACTTGCCCGCGTTGCCCCGGAAAATGTCGCCGAAGCGCGAGGAGATGACGACCCGGAATCCGTAGTCCATGAGTGCCCACACCGCATGCTCGCGCGACGAGCCCGTCCCGAAATCGGGTCCGGCGACCAGAACTGAGCCCCGGTCGAAGGGGCTGAGGTTCAGCACGAAAGAGGGATCCGAGCGCCACGTGGCGAACAACCCGTCCTCGAAGCCGGTTCGGGTGACACGCTTCAAAAAGACCGCCGGAATGATTTGGTCGGTGTCGACGTTGGAGCGCCGCAACGGCACGCCGATACCGGTATGGGTGCGAAAGGCTTCCATGCTCGTCCCCTTGTCAGTCGTTCAGTTCAGGTCCGCTGGCGCGGACAATCTTCCGCGAACCGCCGTGGCCGCGGCCACGGCCGGCGAAACCAGATGTGTGCGGCCGCCCTTGCCCTGCCGGCCTTCGAAGTTGCGGTTGGACGTCGCCGCGCACCGCTCCCCCGGCGCGAGCTGATCCGGGTTCATTCCCAGGCACATCGAGCACCCGGCCTGCCGCCATTCCGCCCCCGCTGTGGTGAAAATCTCATTCAGCCCTTCGGCTTCTGCCTGTGCGCGGACCCGCATCGAGCCGGGCACGACGAGCATCCGAACCCCCCGGGCAATCTTGCGGCCGCGCAGCACGTCGGCCACCGCACGCAGATCTTCGATACGGCCGTTGGTGCACGACCCGACGAACACCGCATCGACCGCGATGTCGCGCATGGGAGTGCCCGGTTGAAGGTCCATGTACGCCAAGGCTTTCTCGGCGGCACGCCGATCGCCCTCGTCGGCCAGCTGCTCGGGATCCGGGACGGTAGCGGCCAACGGCACCCCCTGGCCGGGATTGGTTCCCCAAGTGACGAACGGGCTCAACGACGTTGCATCGAGGTGTACCTCGGTGTCGAAGACGGCGCCGGGGTCCGTGCGCAGCTGCTGCCAGTACCGCATCGCGGCGTCCCAGTCCGCACCGGTCGGCGCGTGCGGCCGGCCGCGCAGGAACTCGTAGGTGGTGTCGTCCGGCGCCACCATCCCCGCCCGGGCTCCGGCCTCGATGCTCATGTTGCAGATCGTCATCCTGCCCTCCATGGACAGCGATTCGATCGCGCTGCCACGGTATTCGATGACGTGGCCCTGCCCGCCGCCCGTGCCGATCTCGGCGATCAGCGCCAGGATGACGTCTTTTGCGGCCACGCCGTGGGGCAGCCGACCATCCACGTTGACCGCCATCGTCTTGAACGGACGCAACGGCAGCGTCTGGGTGGCCAGGACGTGCTCGACCTCCGAGGTGCCGATGCCCATGGCCAGCGCCCCGAACGCGCCGTGGGTGGAGGTGTGGCTGTCGCCACAGACGACCGTCATTCCCGGTTGCGTCAGCCCCAACTGGGGCCCGACGACGTGCACGATGCCCTGCTCGATGTCGCCCATCGGGTAGAGACGGACCCCGAATTCCTCGCAGTTGCGCCGCAATGTCTCGACCTGGGTGCGCGACACCGGATCGGCGATCGGCTTGTCGATGTCGACGGTGGGCACGTTGTGGTCCTCGGTGGCCAGCGTCAGGTCGGGCCGGCGCACCGGGCGGCCGGCCAGGCGCAGGCCGTCGAAGGCCTGGGGACTGGTCACCTCGTGCACCAGATGCAGGTCGATGTAGATCAGGTCGGGCGCCCCGCCTTGTTCTGGACCGCCACCGGATACCACAACGTGGTCGTCCCAAACCTTTTCGGCCAGGGTGCGCGGCGTGCCCGCGTGAGCCGCCTTGATCTGTGATTCCATCTCGCCCTCGTCTCGATTCGCCTCGTCCGCGCCCCGCCGCCCGATCCGGGCTGGTGATCTCACTATACGAGACGCTAATATCTCTTCGTGAGACAGCATAGCGGCATCGGCGTCCTCGACAAAGCGGTGGGCGTCCTGCACACCCTTGCCGAATCGCCATGCGGGTTAGCAGAACTCTGCGAGCGCACCGGCCTGCCCCGGGCCACCGCGTACCGGCTGGCGGCTGCCCTCGAAGTGCACCGCCTTGTGGCACGCGACGACGACGGGCGCTGGTGCCTGGGACCCGCGGTCAGCGAACTGGCGACCCGCGTGCACGATCCCCTGCTGGCCGCCGGCGCGGCCGTGCTCCCCGAACTGCGCGAGACCACCGGCGAAAGCGTCCAGCTGTACCGCCGCGAGGGCACCTCGCGCGTCTGCGTGGCCGCTCTGGAACCGGCTGCCGGCCTTCGCGATACGGTCCCGGTCGGGGCGCGGTTGCCGATGACGGCGGGATCGGGGGCCAAAGTTCTACTAGCCCATAGCGACGCGGCGACCCAGAAGTCCGTTCTGCCGATGGCGAAATTCACCGACCGGACACTGGCCGAGGTGCGCCGGCGCGGCTGGGCGCAGAGCGTCGCCGAGCGGGAGCCGGGGGTGGCCAGCGTGTCGGCTCCAGTGCGCGACGGCCGCGGGGTCGTCGTCGCCGCGATATCGGTGTCCGGGCCGATCGACCGGATCGGGCGGCGCCCCGGGGTGCGCTGGGCCGCCGACCTGCTGGCGGCCGCCGAGGCGATGACCCGTCGGCTCTGAATCGCCGAGTGCGGACTCGCAGCGGGTTGCGCGGGCGGCGCCTGCCAGACTGACTACCCATGGGAACCAATCAGCGCGCGAGCATCGTCATGTCCGAGGACGAGATCGCCGACTTCGTCGTCAAGAGCCGCACCGGCACGCTGGCCACCGTCGGCTCCGACGGCCAGCCGCACCTGACCGCCATGTGGTACGCCGTCGTCGACGGCGAGATCTGGCTGGAGACCAAAGCCAAGTCGCAGAAGGCGGTCAACCTACGGCGGGATCCGCGGGTCAGCTTCCTGATCGAGGACGGGCACACCTACGACACCCTGCGCGGCGTCTCCTTCGAGGGTGTGGCGGAGATCATCGACGACCCCGAGGTCTCCCACCGCGTGGGGGTCAGCGTGTGGGAGCGCTACACCGGCCCCTACACCGACGAGATGAAGCCGTTCGTCGAGCAGATGATGAACAAGCGGGTGTGCGTGCGCGTCGTCCCCCGCCGCGCCCGCTCGTGGGACCACCGCAAGCTCGGCCTGCCGCACATGCCGGTGGGCGGTTCCACCGCACCGGCCGTGCTGGGATCGGCCGGCGAGTGACCGGTGAACGGTTTTTGTAGCCCCGATGGGATTCGAACCCACGCTACCGCCGTGAGAGGGCGGCGTCCTAGGCCGCTAGACGACGGGGCCAGAACCGATCCGAGCTGCC